>CAILDT010000882.1 GCA_903833025.1 uncultured Bacteroidota bacterium
ATTTTAGAATGACGGTTTGGACGTGCATTGTCTGTTACTTGAGCATCCGCACCCATAACTACATTACCATTTTTACAAGTAGCAACAATTGTTGTCATTTGCCCAACTCCTCCAAAATAGTTTCTGTTGTTCTAGCTAGAATAGTGTTTGTAATTTTTCCTTTTTCCATAACAAAAATTTGTGGAATGCTTAACACATTATAAGATTTTAACACATCTGCTGGAATAGTGTCAACGTCTACTAGATAGTAACTGGTGTCTGGATCTATTACTGAAACCCGCCCATAATGTGGTTTTAATTGTTTGCATGGATTACACCAAGCAGCAGTAAAATAAACTACACATTCATTTTCAGATTGAAATTCTGAAACATTATTTGTAACTTTAAGCAATTAATTCCTCCGCAGATATTGTCTTGCCAGTGTATAAACGTTTAATTATATACTCTCTAACAGACTCTGGCCCTTTTTGCCTTCCACCCAAAATTATAACCCAACGGGGCTCATGTTTAAGGTCTATGCATACTTGGCACATAAAAAGTTGTACTCCATCCATTATAACGGATTTCTTTGGGTGAAGCTCGTTTTTTTGCTTTCCGCATGAATAACACAGCATTATAAATTTTCTTCCTTTTCTTTTATATATCCTATACCGATCTCGTCAACTACATAATACTCGTCGTTAGGCACTTCAATTGTGTACCCAACTCCTCCATCAAAATACTCTACCATAGAGGCCCAGGCCCCTTGGCTGATGATGGTACCATAAACACCCTCGTCTGGAATATAGACATAGGTTATTGTGTTTTCAGGAATTTCGTCGCTGTTTTCTTGCTTGTTCATGAGTATATTTCATCCCTTCGATTTCACATGGAGTGCCATAAGATTCAATTAAAGATTTGATAAGCAACAAATATTCCATAAGGGCCATTCGCTGACTTTCATTATATTCCATGACATTGCTTTCATACACTGTAAGTGCTAGGTAATTAGGCCTTGCCCTTACATCTAACAGTAAGTTTTTTACAGGAACTTTTACTTCCCGTATTTTCTTAGCCATCTCAGTTGTGTACGATATTTTTACCATGAAACTTCTTTAACTGTTTCCAAATCTCTGCTTCTTTATGTGAATTATTTTGTTTGTCTGGTCTTCCAAGGTCCATATAAACCCCGCCCCAAACTCCCTTTTCTTTATTGCTAATGCCTTCTTTGTGGCATTGCTTAATTACAGGACAATGTAAACATACTTGATCAATTTGTTTTGCCAACTCTTTATCTGATTCATAATCATCATAAAACCAATTAATTGACATGTTTTGACAAGCAGAAAGGTGATACCACTTTACATCCTGCTCATCTAAACCTAGTTGGTTAAACAAGCTTGGCATACTTTTCGCTAATTTCCCATGTACCATTTAACTTTAAATCATAGCGAGTAGAATAGCCCCACTTATTATTTTTAAACAAACCACTTTTTTCCATAAAACCATTTTTACTTGGTGACCATTTTACAATTGTATAGCCATCCCAAAAAAATCCTTGATCTTTATTTTTTTCAACAAATGCATGAGCTGCATCATAATTTAAGATTACTTTAGACATTATTTTTCCACCGTTCCAAATAGTTGTCTCCAATTAATAAAATAATATTTTTCTCCATCATCATCTTCAACTTCTGTTGCTTGATTTGGTGAATACAAAACAACATCCCCTGGCTCTAAAAGAATGTCGTAATGATTTCCTGAATTATCATTATCACCAGTTCCTACTGCAACAACAATGCCACGATTTAAAGTTGGCTCAGAAAAAGCTGCAGCAATAACTAAACCAGATTTAGTGGTTCTATCTTCTTCTTTAATTGTTTTCATTAAAATTAAACTGCCCAGCGGTTTAATACTTGTCATTGATTTCCTTTGTTAGTAGGTATAGTATATTGTATCAGGTTTAACAAACTCATGTCAAGCCTATTTTATATTATTTATAACTTTTTTTATGCCAGTGCCTTTGTTTATATAAACTTTTTACTGTTAAAAATTTTTCTCTCATAAATGTATCATTGTTTTGATAAAGATTTTTTATTTTATTCCTCTAAATATCTGTAAGGAACACCCATTGCTTCAAGCAATTTAACACATTGCCTGTTTCTGGGGCATTCGCCAAAAACCAATGCAAAATCTGGAATAGATTCAATTAAAG
>CAILDT010000883.1 GCA_903833025.1 uncultured Bacteroidota bacterium
AATTACTTTATCTATCAGCGATAAACCTGTTACAGATTTATAAGGCATCGGTTTTTTCTCTGACCTATAAAAGTGCTTATTAAGTATCGGATAAAGTGTTTCGTTTATCAATGTGGACTTACCACTGCCCGAAACCCCTGTTACACAGATAAACTTGCCCAATGGAAATGAGACAGAAACATTCTTTAGGTTATTGCCTGCAGCACCCGATAATATTAGTGTGCCTGCATTTCCTTTTCTTCTTTTTGCTGGTACTGGTATTCCTTTTATTCCATTAATATAATCGGAAGTGAGGGTGTGATACTTTAATATTTCTTGCGGTGTCCCCTGCGCAATGATGTGTCCGCCGTGTACACCGGCAGCTGGTCCAATATCTATAACGTGGTCGGCAGCGAGTATCATTTCTTTATCGTGCTCCACTACTATTACGGAGTTGCCTATATCTCTTAGGTTTTTCAACGCATTAATTAACCGCACGTTATCGCGCTGATGGAGACCGATGCTTGGCTCATCCAATATATAAAGCACTCCTACTAATTGCGAACCTATTTGAGTTGCCAACCTAATACGCTGTGCTTCGCCACCGGATAAGCTTCTGGATGGTCGGTTTAAATTAAGATAATCCAAGCCGACATCCAACAGAAAGTTTAATCGGGTACGTATTTCTTTTAATACTTCTTTAGCTATCGCGTTCTGCTTTGTATCCAAGCGGCTTTCAACACCATCAAACCAACTATACAATTCTGAAATACCCATTTCAGAAAGTTCAGCTATATTCCTTTTATCTATCTTAAAAAACAATGATTCCTTTTTAAGTCGTGTGCCTTCGCACTTTGGACAAGGTATTTTATTCATAAAACCTTGCACCCATTTTTCTATTGATGGCGAACTTTGTTCATCATTTTGTTTAATAATAAAGTTAGCGATGCCTTCGAAAGCCATACTGTAGCTATTTGCAGAGGTATCCGAAAACTGACTTACTTTTATTATTTCATCCGAGCCAAACAATAATATATTTATTGCATCATCGGAGATATCCTCAATGGGTGTATCTAACGTGAAGCCGTATTTATGCCCTATTGCTTCCAGCTGTTTGAATATCCACGTGGCTTTGTACGCGCCTATTGGCACTATTGCGCCTTTGTTGATGGTTGCTTTTTTATTAGGGATAATCTTGTTTATATCTACTTCGGATACTTCGCCAAGACCATTGCAACGCTGACAGGCACCATAAGGTGAGTTGAAGGAAAACAAGTTAGGCTGTGGTTCATCGTACGAAATACCTGTGGTGGGGCACATTAAATGACGACTGAAATACTGGGCTTTGCCGTATTCGTCATCAAAACCTTCGTCGGTAAAGGGCTGAACCATTATGATGCCTTTGCCTTGTTTCATTGCCAGGTTCATTGATTCTCTTATCCGTTGGAGTGATTCTTGATTTACTTCTAACCTATCAATTACTATTTCTATATCGTGTACTTTGTATCTATCAACAATAAAGTTACGGGTGAGTTCTTTTACTTGTCCGTCTACTCTAACTTTGGAATACCCCCATTTCATTATCTGTTCGAATAGTTCGCGGTAGTGTCCTTTTCGTCCTTTGATGATGGGTGCGAGGATGATTACTTTTTTATCAGTGTACCTTTGGAATATTAAATTGATGATTTGATCATCAGAATACCGTACCATTTTCTCGCCTGTATTATACGAATACGCATCGGAGGCACGAGCGTATAATAAGCGCAGGAAGTCGTATATCTCGGTAATAGTGCCTACTGTGGAGCGTGGGTTTTTGTTTACTGTTTTTTGTTCGATGGAGATTACGGGGCTTAATCCTGTTATTTTATCCACATCGGGGCGTTCCATATTGCCCAAAAACTGGCGTGCGTAGGCAGAAAAGCTTTCTATGTATCTTCTTTGTCCTTCGGCATAAATGGTATCGAAGGCGAGTGATGATTTGCCGCTACCACTTAAACCGGTGATGACTACGAGCTTGTTGCGTGGGATGGTTACGTCAATGTTTTTAAGATTGTGTACCCGCGCGCCGCTTACTTCGAGGAAATCTATTTCACTTATTGTTTTGGTTGGCAATTGTTGTGTTGTTATATTGTTGTTGTGTTGTTTTATTATTGTTACCTTTTTTTAAAGGGGCGCAAAGATAATGAACTAAAAGTGGGGAAACAATAATGGGGTAATATTTGGGGTGTTTTAGTGGTTTTTATGGGGGCGATTAAATGGGGGCAAAAGGGTGCTTGGAAGTTGACCTAGAGTTGACGTGAATATGACTACGCTTATACTAGGGTTATACTACGCTTATCTATGGCTTATCTATTTTTGGGTTTTGGGTGGTTTTTTGGTGATTTTATAGTGTATTAATCTGAGGTGGTTTTTACGTAAAAATGTTGTTTTGGGTGATGTGGTTTTGGGGTAGGTTTTGGGGTAGGTTTTGGGGGTGGTTTTTATGGAGGTAATCTCCAAATTGGGGGGTATTTTGGGGAGATGTGTTTTTTGCCGTATTGGTAGGATAGGAACGCTGAACTATGTGTAAAATGGAACGCTGATGACGCGGATTTGGCGGATTGAAAAGATTTTTTTGGTGGGACGCCAAGTTAAATGTGACGTAGCCAGAGGCTACGCCGAGCTGGGGTAGGATAGGAACCTCGAATGAGTCGGGACAGGCGCAGATTTATTATGATGATTAGGATTGAAGTGGATTTTGTTTGTTTGATTGCCTGCGGCAATTGGGATTGAAAATGTTTTACAAATGCGTTGCAAACGCATCTCTCTTACATCCTCGTTGCAAACGAGGACGAGAGGG
>CAILDT010000884.1 GCA_903833025.1 uncultured Bacteroidota bacterium
TATTTCGATTGAATTATTTTAACTGGCGCATCCGGTTTTAACGACATTATACCAGTAGTTACAACAGTATCTCCTATTTGCAAACCGTTTAATATCTGAACATCCCCACTGTTACGAATACCTGTTTCAACCGGAACTGGTTTTGCTTTTCCATTTTTAACAATATATACTTTTTTGCCTCTCAACTCTGGAATCACTGCTTCGGTAGGTACCATCACTGCATCATCAATATCTTTCAACAATACTTTTATGTTAGCAAACTCACCAGGAAAAATAGTTTTAGCTTTATTAGGACAGATGGCTCTAACCATAAACGTGCGGGTATTCATATCTATTTTTGGTTCTATTGCATAGATTTCTCCGTTAATATCATCTTTTAATCCATCTATATTAAAAACCACTTTCACACCTTTTTTTATAAAAGGAACGTACCTTTCAGAAACAGAGAAATCTATTTTAAGCGGGTCTATCTGCAACACAGTTGCTATAATGGTTCCAATACTTACATACGCCCCTTCACTTACATTTTTCAATCCAATAATTCCATTGAATGGGGCGTGTATTTCTGTTTTTGCAATTTGCGATTGCTCATAATCCATATCCGCTTTTATGGTGCTTTCCGCATTTTGCGCCACGTCATAATCAGATTGGCTTATTCCATTTATCTTTAATAATTCCGCTTGGCGTTTCAAATTTTTATCTGCAAGGTCGTATTGTAATTGCAATTTTCTTAATTGTGCCTGAAAATCAGCATCATTTATCTTCACTAATAATTGCCCCTGGGTTACTTCAGTTCCTTCTTTTAAGGGCAATGAAACAATTTTACCTGCTATCTCTGGTTTTAGTTCCACTTCTTCATTTGCTACTATTGTTCCTGACGCTGTAAGTATGTTCTCCAACTTTTCGGGCTTAATAACATAAACAGAAACAACAGTTGGTGAAGGTTTTCCTTGCTGTTGATTAGGTAATGTAGAAGCTGAAGGAAAGAAAAAATACTTTAATGCCCATAAAGCAGCAATAAGTAGTATAATGAATACTATGTTCTTTATTTTCATTCTTGTAATTTATTTTATTGATTTCGTATCGAAAAACAAGATGCAAAAGTAAATATTAATAACACATCTTTATCATTTCCTACCCTACTTATTATAAGTATCGTAAAGTGATTTGGAATGGAAAATAAAATTAGGAGGGTTGTAACAGTTCGGACTTATGAAATGGAGCCGATTCGAACTTTGAGTATAAATTGTTTTTGTTTCGTTTGGTAGTAAATCAAAATAATTATCCGACAATCGAAACTCGTCCCTATTCGTTTCAATAAAAACATTTTTGGCTAATGTATTGGACGTAACGTGTATGAAACCTTTTTCATCCATATCAATTTTTATTTCTGGATTTTGCAGCAATAAATCTTTTGGTCTCACAAAGTAATAAAGCGTGTTTGCTATTTCAAATGCCTTCGGAATCATTAGAGAAACAGAAAGCACAGTTTGTTTTGGGTCGAAATCTCCTAGTTCTTTTTTATCAATTGCATCAACTATGGCA
>CAILDT010000885.1 GCA_903833025.1 uncultured Bacteroidota bacterium
CAATGCTATTCAGTCGGTGAAGGCATTGGAACTGCCAAACCCTACTATTGATTTTAATGAAATGGAGTAGGGGAGTGCACCCACAATAAAAAATCCCTTACCAATTAAGATGCTACGTCATTGCGAGCTTTTCGCGAAGCAATCTTCAAGCAGTTTTAATTAATGAGATTGCTTTATCCTGAGAAAAGCAGGACTCGCAATGACGAGCTTGGGCAATAGGTACCTATGGAATATAAAGAACGAATTAGAGGTACAATAAAAAATCCCTTACCAATTGCTTGATAAGGGATTCCTTATAATTAATCTAAAAACTATTTCGCGTCTTTTTTAGCGTATCGAGTGCGGAATTTATCCACACGACCTGCTGTATCCACCAATTTAACTTTACCTGTATAAAATGGGTGCGACATATTCGAAATCTCCAATTTTACAATCGGGTACTCGTTGCCATCTTCCCAAACTATGGTTTCTTTGGTTTCTACACACGATTTTGTGATGAATGAAAAATCGATACTTAAATCTTTAAATACTACTAAACGATAGTTCTCTGGGTGAATTCCTGGTTTCATTTTCTTTTGTTTTTTAATTTTTCGGAGTGCAAATATACTTATTTCTCTTATATCTGCAACAGTTATTTTTTAAAATTGAACTTTTGAGCTATTGCGCTCGCTTAATTTAATGCTTTACTCTACTATTATTTTTCTGTTAATGGTGTTATTTCTATTGTTAGTTACCACCACAAAGTAAATTCCTTTTGCAAAGCCACTCATATCTAATGTGTATTGTTTGTTATTAGTTGTTAGTTGTTGGATACATTGACCTAAAACATTTATAACTTTTATGATGTGGGTTGCTGAGCCTGCCGAAGTATGTTCTTCCGAAAAAGTAATGGTTGTTTGCTCTGTGAAGGGGTTGGGGCTAATGACTATTGTTGATTGATTATTGTTTATGGAAGGCACCCTCACGGTTCCCATAAACTCATTAATATTGGTGTTTGTAACAATAGGAGCATTATAATCAAAATAAATATACCCAGTATTGTGTAATAATGTTCCAGCTAATAAACCCGACTTTGGTTTGATACGATACTGTATAAACCCTTGCGAACCCGCAAAATTACTACTGCTATCAGGTAAATTAATGTTTGGAAAGTTTACCGAAAGTTTATTTCCTGTTAGCCAAGTAGTATTATAATGGCTATAATTGATAACCTGAAACGTATTTAAATCTAAATTAGCATCCAACGTATCTAACAAATGAATATTGTTTGCTGCTGCTGTGCCTGTGTTTTGAAAGTGGATGGTATAAGTAAAATAATCAACGAAACCGACAGGTACATTTACAGGATACGTTTCTTTATAATTAGGGTCGTACGAATTAGAAACCGCATAACAATAGTTATACGTATTGTTGCTTGTATTATTATCTCCTCCCGTAGGGGTAACAGATACATTTACACAAATAACATCTCCTGCCACAGCAGTACTATTAGTAGTAAATACCAACCCGAAAGCAGTGGAACTATTAAGCGTACCAAAGTTGGCGATGTTATAAGTAAACACATTACCCGCAACAGTTGGCGTAAGCGAGCCGGCTACTATATTATTATAAGTAACATTGCCAGTAACAGTAACCACCACCTGCCCTGCAACACCTGCCGCACAATGCAGGTTATACCGTTTGAAAGATTTATGAAG
>CAILDT010000886.1 GCA_903833025.1 uncultured Bacteroidota bacterium
GAGTCAAGGAAAGCGGGTTATTTACACTTCACCGATTAAGGCTCTATCCAATAATAAATATTATGAATTTTCACAAAAATATCCACACATTTCTTTCGGTGTTTTAACCGGCGACATAAAATTCAATCCGGATGCGAATGTTCTATTAATGACTACAGAAATTTTGCAAAATACATTGTACAGAAAAAAACAGAACAAGACAGTTAGTGCCGATAATATATCCCTTCTTCTTTTTGAAATGGATTTTGAAAATGAACTTGGCTGCATTATTCACGACGAGATTCATTATATTAATGACGCCGAACGCGGTAAAGTGTGGGAAGAATGTTTAATGATGACACCCTATCATATACAAATGGTGATGTTATCCGCCACACTGGATTGCCCCGAAAAATTTGCATTGTGGATAGAGGGGCGAGATAATAATTCCGGTAAAGAAAAACAAGTATATCTAGCATCATCTTCCGTGCGGCCAGTTCCTTTGACGCATTACAGTTTTATTACAACAAATCAAGGATTATTCAAGGCCATCAAGGACAAAGACTTGGAAAAGCAAATCAACGAAGTTATAAATAAACCCATTTTATTGCAAAGTGCAAAAGGTGAATTTAACGAGAAAAACTACCAACTTACCAAAAAATACTTGGAACTAATGGAACAAAAACAGGTCTATGTAAAAAGGTCACATGTTATTAATCAATTATGTAAATATCTAGTAGAAAACAATATGCTTCCCGCAGTATGCTTTATTTTGTCCAGAAAACAAATTGAGATTGCATGCAAAGAGGTAACCACAAATTTATTGGAAGATGATTCCAAAGTTTCCTATATTGTAAAAAAAGAATGCGAACAAATTTTGCGGAGTAAGTTGGCGAATTTCCAGGAATATTTGGAGCTACCGGAATACATTCAATTGGTTTCATTGTTAGAAAAGGGAATCGCGATACATCACAGTGGGTTAATACCCATTTTTCGCGAGATTGTGGAAATGTTATTCATGAAAGGGTATATTAAACTGCTCTTCGCAACGGAAACCATTTCGGTAGGCATTAATACGCCAACAAAAACGGTCATATTTACCGATGTAAGAAAATTTGACGGTGCAACAAATCGCATGCTTTTACCGCACGAATTTGTGCAAGCGTCTGGTCGCGCCGGAAGACGCGGAATAGATACCGTCGGTCATGTAATCCATTTGAATAATTTGTTCCGTAATGTTCAGCTAACTGAATATAGAGTCATGATGCAAGGCAAGCCACAGACGCTTGTATCCAAATTCAAGGTTTCATATAATCTGCTTTTGAATTTAATTGACATTGACGACCAAGATTATGCGAAATTTTGCAAAAAATCCATGGCGCAAAATGATATAACGGAACAACTTGGTGGAATTTATCAGCAATATGCGAAAGCCGAGCAAGAACTCCAGAAAAATTCCGACAGTTTAGACCATTTAAGAACACCAAAAAATACGGTAGAACGCTATATAGAAGCAACAAATTTGCGAAAAACGGCGATCAATAAAAAACGAAAAGAATTAGACAAAGAAATTGACCAATTTGTGAATGAATATAAATTTATAGAACAAGACAAACTAATAGTCAGTAAATATAACGCACAATGCCAAGAATTGTCTTCTATACAAGACCAATATCAAAATACGGAGAACTTTATGCTTATACAAATTAAAACGGTACTACAATTTCTAGAATCCAGTGGATTCATTATTAAAAATCCAGAGAATCCGGAAAAGTATAATCTAACGGTTCTCGGAAATATGGCCGCACATTTGCGCGAAATACATTGCCTCACATTTGCGCGCCTGCTTTTTTCCAACAACTTGAACAATTTATCTGCGGTGCAACTGGCATCCGTATTTAGTTGTTTTACAAATGTCACAGTGGCGGACGATTTGGCATCCATTATTCCCAATACACGCGATAGCACTGTCAAAACGATGGTTTTACAGATTAAACAGCGATTTGACGAATACCAAAAATTTGAATTAGACAAACAACTAGAAACAGGTGTGGATTATACGATGCATTATGATTTACTGGAGTACATAGCGGAATGGTCGGCCGCAGAATCGGCACCAGAATGTAAGCTCATTTTGCATCAGTTGGAAGCAAATAAAGGCATTTTTTTGGGGGAATTTATCAAGGCCATTCTAAAAATTAACAATATTTCTTCGGAAATGGAAAAGATTGCCGAAAGTATTGGAAATATGGAGCTACTCAGTAAATTAAAAGAAATTCCGATAAAGACTCTCAAATTTGTTGCAACCAATCAATCCTTGTATTTGTTACCGGGAATCATTGTTATTTATTATAATTGTTATTTTGTTATTGGGGATAGATTAAACAAAATAAAATAATTATACTTTTGAAAAGTCAGTCATGTATAAAAAACACGCTTTTTTCGTTTTCAAAAGTTTTTTTGGCCAATCAAATTTGGACATTTTTTTTGTCCTTTTTTTTCTGGCCAAAAAAACTTTTAAAGTAAAAAA
>CAILDT010000887.1 GCA_903833025.1 uncultured Bacteroidota bacterium
ACGATTCAAATTTAATGTA
Source organism: uncultured Bacteroidota bacterium (assembly GCA_903833025.1). Classification (GTDB taxonomy): domain Bacteria; phylum Bacteroidota; class Bacteroidia; order 2-12-FULL-35-15; family 2-12-FULL-35-15; genus 2-12-FULL-35-15. The sequence continues at coordinate 20 of CAILDT010000887.1, forward strand.
CATGACGTTGTAGAAGTATCCAAGGGAAGAAATAAGAACAGTGTCATCCCAACGCAAGTATTAGATGATTTAGTGATGAGATTCACTATTTTGAAAAAAGGTAATCTTTCCTTACCCATACCCTATCCTAACTGTAACCAACCTTACCCTAACAAACATGCGATAATTTATCATACAAACAGGTGAATTGCACTTTGTTTTTGAATCACAACACGTACGTGATGATATCGTACAAGGATTCAAATTATTGATTGCTAAAAAAGTATCCATGTTGGAAAAGACTCATAGTAGAAGTGGAAGTCCAAGAAATGACGGGAAAACTATCGACGAAGATGTCTCCGAAAAGAACTCAGCATTTGGTTTATCACGAATTCCTCCTATTTCTCCTTCCCCTTCTTCTACTTTATAAGAACATTTCATTTTTTCCTACTTTTTACTGCGGCATCAGATGAACCGAAGAACTTACTATTAAAGTAACGAAGAATGATTATTTGGAGTATTCAACTGAATCATTTATTGTTTGTTGTAGTTTTCATGGACTTCTTTTGTTTGTTTTTTTCTTGTTTGTTATGTATGTGCAATATATTTTTTGTTGTTGAGAATATAAGTATTCTTAGCTTTGGTTATGAGACTATTATTAATACTAAATACAGTAGTAACCTTATAAAAAGATTGACTGAAAATACTACAGAGAACATTCAGGAGATTCCAACTGAAAGAACAATTGCACAATTGCTCGAAATTTAGTTCTTAAATAAATTAGTTCTTTGGTTATTATGACAGATTAATTACATTAAATAAGAGTGTGTCGTGGTATTGTAAAAGACGATTCAACAACCCTATAACTAATACTTCAAAGTACTTCAAATTTGTCAATAATCTACTGTACTGTTCGTCCACGTGATCCGAGTATTACTTTGAAAAAAACGGCTCCAGTTGCCTTCCACTCGTTCTAATGGCTTGATCAAGAAACTCTACCAAACGTTTCTTAGAAATACTGTCACTTAGCTTTGGTACAATGTCATGTTGGACAACGGATAAAAGATGCAAAAATGTTTTCCCGTATGCACCTAGCAAATAAGGCGAAGTTATCCGCAAAAATGTATCCAAAGCATCACTGGTATATATTTAAAAAAAGGGGGTTAAAAATAGGTTAGGGTTAGTCTCAAGTTAGAAAGAAGGTTGGGTCAGAGTAGGGTATGAATAAGTAACTACTTACCTGGTAAAGAAATGAGGTGTGGCAATGCGTGAACATGCATTGATCATATTCGCTAACCAAGCCCAACCATCCATTAACGAGAAAGGTCCCCCAGGAGGTGATAACGTTACCAATACCGCAAACGTGCACAAAATACGATTCATACGTCCCAACCATGCATCTTTGGTTTCCAAATGAGACATATCGTCCTTGTGTTCTTTGTCTTTAAATCCCATGTTTTCACGAAAGGCGTCCCCTCCTAACCCTGGTTCGGGTTGACGAGGCACGGACAACGGACACGTACGATAAAATTCTGCTCGTAAAATTTCCGCAATTTCTGGTTTTATTTGACATAAACCCACTGCCACTCGTGCGATGGACAAAGGGTTGGATTCATCTGTCATGATGAAATTCTCAGACTCTGCAATGGCAATCAATTCAGATACTACTTTACATAGCGTGTATTTCTAGCAATGACGGTGATGGTGATGATAATGGTGGTGACGATGTTAGATGGGAAAATGTTAGTCAGTGTTAGGGTTGATTACAATACGATGGAAAGGATTGATTATTACCAGTATTTGTGGATAT
>CAILDT010000888.1 GCA_903833025.1 uncultured Bacteroidota bacterium
GCAATGCAAATTGTTGTTGTTAGCAAAACTACCGATGTAAAAGTAAATGTATTGATTTCGGCATTTGCACCCGTGCTTGCGTATGCGTTCTATATCATCTATACAGCCGAGTTGATACGCAATATGAATGAAGACGAAACAAGTTTTAGCTTGTTTATTCTTAAACGTATCACAGGATTTTTATTGGTGTTGTTGATTATGTTTTTAGCGTTATTTAATATTTTCAAAAATGATTTTAAAGCGATAGAAAAAGAATGGGGCAACGCACAAGCCAATTACGACAAGCAAGGGGGCAAGGGCGAGAATATGAATCAGACGGATAAAAATGGTGGAATAGGAAATAAAGACCAGACTAAGTTATCGGGTAACTTGAGTAAAGACAAGCAGTTGGTGTTTGTAGCCAAGCTCGATAATTATTTTGATGATGGCAAAACACCTAACCCATTATACTTTACTTCCTGCTTCTACACTAAGTTTGATACACTTACACAAACATTTGAGAGAGATAGTTTAATGCCTTATAACGATTTGTTTGAACCCGACCCTTCGCGTATTCCATTGTACTTTGCAAAGACTGATTCAACAGTTATTAAAAACACATTCGCAACAAAAAACAGAAAAGTAGTTACTGCAGATATTTATAAAGTGATGCTTTCGCCAAGCAGATACCTTGCGCCATCTACAGCGTTTTTCTGTCAGCCGATGAGTGTACCCAAAGAATATAAAGAACAATATAAAAGTTCGTATCGTGCCAAGATGTGGGTAAGCGATTTGAATAGTGCGTACTTTATTTACAACCCTGCGGGAAATCAAATGCTGGAACAATTTCAAAGTTTGCGTTTTAATAAATTAAGAGAAGTAAAAAAGATTACTGGTCCGGATAAAAAGTTTATGGACTACTATACTTTTATGCCAAGGAACGAAGATTATAAAAAGATAACACAATTGGCAAAACAAGTAACCGCCAATGCACCCACACCAATTGATAAGATGATTGCTATCCGCGATTACTTTTTAAGCAAGGATGAATTTAATCAACCATTGTTTAAATATTCCGACAACCCCGGAATACCTGGAATGCCAAGTGCAAACAAGCTAACTTACTTTTTATTCGAAAATAAAAAAGGATATTGTGCGTATTATGCGGGTGCTACATTGTTTATGTTGCGTTCACTAGGTATACCAAGCAGAGTGGCGGCAGGATATTTAACGGTGGATAGAAGCAGTAAAAACCCTGGTTGGTATTGGTTTTATGCAAATCAGGCACACGCCTGGACGCAGGTTTATTTTCAAGGTTACGGCTGGATTGATTTTGATACTACCGTTCCGGATGTGAATACACACCAAGCAACACAGCCCGATGGAACGCCACCTACCAATATGCCACAGACTTATTTAGTTGCCGATGGTGAAGTAGTAAATGTAGATGAAACGAAGAAACAAATAAAAATGAATGTGGAGAAATTACTTTATCACGACAAGGATTATACAACAACAGTTTCAAAAGAAACAACTATTGATGTTTCAATTGCAACAATAACAGCTGATACAGGAGTAGTTAAATTAAGTTCCATAAAAAAGGGATTACATATTACAGCAGTTTCTTTTTCTGAAGCATTAAAAAATATTCTCGCTGATAAAAATGATTCACTTGCATCGGTACTGAATAAACTGCCTACTCCAGTGCCCATTGATGAAATAAAAATAATGGCAAAAGAAGAATTAGCGAAATTAAAGAAGAAAGAAAAACCACTGCCAGGGGAACCAATTGATTGGATAAAAGTGGGCTGGGTGTTGTTATTAGTTATATCTTCTTTAGTTATTTTAATGTTCTTGTCGCCTTGGATTATTTGGCAATACTATAATGCAAAAGCAAAACGAATGAATAAAAACAAAGCATATAACAGTTATAGAGCATCGCTGTATTATTTGAATCAATTGGGTTATTACAGAGATAGTAAAGGACCGCAGGAATATGCGTATGCGATGGATTTAAAATTCAGAAGTAATTTTAATACGTTTAACAATGTATATCAAAAAGTAAAATATGGCTCTGTGCCATTAACAGAATCTGAACAAAGAATGGTGAATGAATTTTACAAACCATTTATAAAACAAGTAAGAAGTAAAACAAAAATGAAAACAAGATTCAGTAAATTTTTAAATATATATAACACCATTCATTATTTCACACAACC
>CAILDT010000889.1 GCA_903833025.1 uncultured Bacteroidota bacterium
CTCTTGCATTCGACCCATCCAAATCATAATGTATATTAAATGCAGTACCCGATATTTCGTTACCAGAATTATCAAACACTTCATATCCCCAATCGTCTAATTTAACACTATACACCGGCTGACTCATTGGATAAGAAGTAACAATTGTTTCCTTTTGAAGCAATACGTGGTAATTTCCGTCATCATCCAAATACACATCCATTGGAATTCCACCGAACTCCTTTTTATAATTCAATTTGCTTTTTGCATAATCATTTACTTTCGAACAAGGTAAATCAAAAGCAGTATCTAACTTAAAACCTTCGGGATGCACTGGCTGGAAAATGGTACGGTAAACCACATTTTTTTTCTTGTCTTTAACAGCTGTACACAATATAAAATTAAGCAATCCTGTTTTTTTGTTGAAAGATATTTCACAACCAGTCTCGTCAAAATTATCGGTGTAACTTAATTCCACACTTTTAAATGTATTGTTACCATTTTTTAATCGGGCAAGATAAATACGAGAATCACCATCCGCTTCTTTACCATTAAAGCCATATACGGCAATATAAGTAAATGCACCTCCATAGGTATAAGCATTAAGATAACGTAGTTTTTTAAATTCGCCTGGGCAATTATAAAAAGCGCGCGCTGTTTCTTTATTGGTACCGTCGTACACTACCATCTCAATTCTCTTATTCGTTTCTTCCGCAAAACTATTATAAGTAACTACTGCATAATTTTCGCTAGAATTATCTTTCACAACATCAAACCCTGGAACATCAACACCTCCAAAACCCATTGCCATTGCACTTCCCATATTTAATTCAGGAAGATTAGCAATAACATCCTCGCTTACCAACTTTCCTGTTTTAGGGTCAATGGTAACTCTTATAAGTTGTGGGTTGGGCTTTTCGAACTGCTGAATAAATAGCACCGCTTGTTTATTTATTTCATAAATGCCAAGTATATCAGTGTATTGCATCTTTTTTATTACAGTAGTTAATACCAAAGGTTTAACAGGAGCTGCAGCGTGTTTTTCATTAAAGACAGTTACTTTCATTCCGTCTCTGTCACTTACTTCAAACATAAGAGTATTACCGCTGGAGGTTTGCAACAATTTTGTCCAGAATTCAGGTTCCGCAAAAGGTTTACTCATTTGTATCGGTTCTTCTCCTTTTGCTATTTTGGTTTTAGGAGCTGGCTTCGCTTTCGGTTCTGGTTTTGGTTTCGGCTCTGGCTTTGATTTTTGTGCAAAAGCAACTCCCGATAACAAGGTTAAGAAAGCAAAAGAAATAATTATTTTTTTCATTTTATGTTGTGTTTTATTTAAGGGCATAAAACTATAAATAATATTCGGATTAAAGAGTAAGGAAGAAATGTTTTAAAATAAAAAATCCTTCAAACATTTGTTTAAAGGATTTTTATTAAAAAGAAATTGCTCTTGTGGTCGCGAAGGGATTCAAACCCCTAGCCTTCTGATCCGTAGTCAGACGCTCTATTCAGTTGAGCTACGCAACCCTTTGCTTTTATAAAGCGGTGCAAAGATAGTAAAACATTTATATTCTGAAATCAATATTCTCATTATTGGAAATATAAACATTGCTTATTGTGGTTTGATACTTTAATTATAATACTTTTGTGCAAACAATTAAAATTATAAAACAATGATACCAGTAAATCTTTTAGTAATCGCAGGACTTGTAGTCTTGTTTCTTTTTCTTTCATTCGTTACCGTTCCTCAAGGTACAATAGGCGTAGTTACTGTTTTTGGTAAGTACCGCCGAATAATAGGACCAGGTTTAAATATGAAAATCCCTTTTATAGAAACTGTTTATAAACGAATCTCTATTCAAAATCGTTCAGTGGAATTAGAGTTTCAAGCAATCACCATTGACCAAGCAAATGTTTACTTTAAGGCAATGTTGCTTTATGCAGTTATTAATACGAATGAGGAAAGCATTAAAAATGTTGCCTTTAAATTTATTGATGATAGAAACTTGATGCAAGCCTTGGTAAGAACTATTGAAGGTACTATTCGTGGTTTTGTAGCTACCAGAAAACAGGCAGAAGTACTTTCTTTACGTAGAGAAATTGTAGAAGATGTAAAAGGTCAAATTGACCAAACCCTTGAAACGTGGGGTTATCACTTAATAGATTTACAATTGAATGATATTACTTTTGATGAAGAAATTATTAAATCAATGGCAAAGGTAGTTGCATCCAGCAACTTGAAAGCTGCTGCTGAAAACGAAGGTCAGGCATTATTAATTACTAAAACTAAAGCTGCTGAAGCGGATGGTAATGCAATTAAAATTGCTGCTGAAGCCGAACGTTTAGCAGCACAGTTGCGCGGGCAAGGTGTTGCGTTGTTCCGCGAAGAAGTAGCTAAAGGGATGAGCCAAGCGGCAAAAGAAATGGAACAAGCTAATTTAGATACTTCCGTAATCTTGTTTTCTATGTGGACAGAAGCAATTAAAAACTTTGCTGAATACGGTAAAGGCAACGTTATTTTCCTTGATGGTTCAAGCGATAATATGCAACGCAC
>CAILDT010000890.1 GCA_903833025.1 uncultured Bacteroidota bacterium
ATGATATTATAAAAATATTATCACCAATAATACCCGAAGATATTATTCGTAATATTACCTCATACCTTGTAATGAAGATTCCAAAAAATGACCGACGATATCAACTATTAGATATGCATTTACGTATTATGAACATTATTGAATTGTTCTCTAATAATGGTACATTTATAGGAACAACAATCTTATTTCGTAATGGAAACATTCTGTCGCAGAGAATAGATTTCAAAATGTATGTAATATATCATTACAAAAATATGGTAACAGGAGAGACACATTCTGACCGATGTTGGTTTAAACTCGAAGAAATGAATTGGAGGCACGACTCAACGAATTATTGGCAAAAATTTTTTATTGACGGATGGCTCCCTAATCCTAATACTACTCTTTTGGTCAGAGAAGCGAAGCTTCTCAACTACTAAGTTCGAAGGTAGCTTCGCTTCTGCGAAGCGAGGAGAACTTTGGTCAGGGCTCTTGCTACGCAGTGAGCCCAATAACTAACAGCAAAGGGCGTTTCACGCCCGGCGCTGTTTGGTCAGAGAAGCGAAGATTCTCAACTACTAAGTTCGAGGAGAACTTTGGTCTAATTATTCCGGACGTTCCGCAATAAATTATAAACAAATTCGTTGGCTTTGGGTTCTAAAATGAAAAACTTTTCTTTTTCGTAGATCATTTTAACAATGGTCGCTTTTTGATCAGAATTTAAAAGATCATTATGCATCATATAATCGATTGCGGTTTTCCCATCATTATCTCTTGTATACACGTTTGCTCCATTATCTAAGAACAATTGGATCAGATCTTTTATTTTTTGGAAGTTGTCATTGCTCCTAATTAACAACAATCTACACAACCCCATAAATGCAGTTACCCCGTGGCAATTTTTCAAATCAGGATCAGCACCGTGTGCGAATAACAACTTATAAATAGTAATGTCAGCAGTATATGCAGTAAAATACAACAGAGGTTCGGCGTCCGAAAGTAGTCGCTTTGTTTGATAACCACCACTTCTCTCACCATAAGATAAGTCTGTTTTGCAATGAATATCTAATCCAATTTCTAAAAACATTTCAAAAAATTTGGCATCTGAATTGCATTCGTGGATAATATATTCCCCCGTATCATTTTTACCACTTTCTATAATTATTTGTGGAAATAAATCCACGATGGATCGTAGTATAGCTACCTTACCCTCATTTTTACTATATTTCCAAGAAGTGAGAATATCGGTAATAATTCGCCGGATTTCCAAGTGTTCCATATTATTACCGATGGCATCAACCAAGAGTTGAAATTCATCGTAAAATCCATTATGTGCCGCAACAAAAATGGGTGTAAATAACATTTTATTATGCGGGTACCATTCCGACCTACATATTGTATAGAGAAATGCGGGTTGTTCGGCAATGAGTTCCTTCATTTTGTCCTTATCTCGAAAGAGTACAGCTATTTGGAGAAGTTCATATCGGTAATATTCGTTGTAATCGATGGCTGCGCCAGCCTGAATAAGATGTTTTACGCGAGAATTGTCATAATCCCTTGATTTTTTATGTAGCACACTATGTCCGTCATTATTACGGATATTGAGATCCGCGCCGTGTTCGATAAAAAGTAATTGTGTAAATATGGTTGCGTAAAAAATGGGTGTATTGCCTAGTTTATCACGAGCATTCACATCTATACCACGTTCCAATGCTATTTTACAAAATTCTTCTCTATGAGCAAATAAATGCAACAAATTTTTTCCGTCTTTATCCCTCGTGTTTATATTAAAATCTACCAACAATTCATTAATTATTTTACTATCATTTGAAAAATTCTTGTTCAAATATGCCGAAATTTTATTAAACTTGTACGTATCTGGTGCAAAAATCAAATCA
>CAILDT010000891.1 GCA_903833025.1 uncultured Bacteroidota bacterium
TGCATCCAATAAGTAATTATTCTTTTTATAAAGATGGAAATGGAATGAGTACTTATAACTTTTGGCAAACGAACCCTCCAAGGTTTTTTCCAAATTCAAATTATTTAGCACGGCATAAATATTTTAATATTCCTGATGATGCTGATTGTACTGCTTTAATTTATTTGACTGATACATCTTTAAAAAATAAATCAGAATGGTTAAAAGACAAACTAGCACAACACGCTAACTTAACTACTTCAAAAATAAAAAGTACGTATAAAAAATATAGAAACTATAAAGGATATTCTACTTGGTTTGGAAAAAAGATGCCAATTGAATTTGATATTTGTGTTCAAACAAATATTCTTTATTTTGTTTTTGAAAATAAATTAAAGCTGAACGCAAATGACTCTGCAACTATTTCTTTGATTAAATCAATGGTGATGAGCGACGAGTATTTGAGGGATTCTTATTTTGTTTCTCCTTCTTATAAAAAGCCTTCTATTATTCTTTATCATTTGGCTAGATTGCTTGGTATGTTTAATATTCCTGAACTGGAAGATTGCAGAGAGAAAATAAAAACAGATATTGAAAAACAACTTGAAAAAGAAAATGGTTTTATGGAAAGGGTTATTTTATCTTCTTCCTTAATAAGAATGGGAGGTAGTCCAAAACCAGTTATTTATCGTAAATCGATTGAAAAGGAAGTAAACAACTTTGTTTTTTTTGATGCGGATTTATTTTCGCCCTATGCTCGGCCTTCATTAAAGTTTGTTTCGAAGAGTAAATTATTTGCTGTTCCTTTTTGTTGTAAAGCTTACTCCTTAGCATTATTATTAGAGTATGAAATGTTGATAAAATAAAAAGGGCAGAAATAATATCTGCCCTTTTTATTTTATTACCGATACAGTTTTGATAAATTAGAAATTACGATAACCCCTTAGACCCACAGAGTATTGGAATTTATAAAGCGGATTTGCCCCTATATTTATTTTATCATACGTTGCACTTAAAACAGGTAACTGAATAGTCCATTTAGGGCTTATTGTAATATTACAACCAGCATTTGCAAATGCGCCAAAGCCAATTCCAATGTGTTTCGGAAAATAAACTTGGGAGGGGTATCCACCTGAATTTGGCGGAATATATACTGTTGTTAAATCTATTGTTAAACTTTTTATTGAAATATAATTTTTATCAAATTTAGCAAGCGTTGCATTTAAGCCGCCTTCCATAAAAATATTAAGCCGTTTATTATCACCTAATATTCTACTGAATCCAAATTGAAACATCATTCGTTGTTCCCCGCCGATAATTGAAAACGTATTTACATTATAAGCACCATTAACCTGATTTTGATTAATCGGATTATCCGTTTCAATGGTAAAATTCCCATTCACTTTTAATTTAGAAGCATTTACATTTAAAAGAATAGCACTTTTTTTATCCATACTATACCTGAAATTTAATCCGACCATAAAATTTATTGTATAGTGCATATTTTGAGGCATATCCGATTCGTTGAAATGCCAAGTATTACTTCCTGTGGAAGCTGGGTCAACACCAAGTACTTGTGCTATCTGGTCAACCTGACCATAACCTCCACCATATTCATTTATTATTTTGTTAAACATTAAACTATTTGCAAATTCATTCTGCGCCCCATTTACATCCAAGCCATAGCCGTTATAGAGATTGGCAGTATATTTATTTGCCCAATACGGACCAACGATAAAACCAACGTGGAAACCTTTTTTTTCCATTATTGGCGAATCATCATTATCATCAGTAGTGCTTTCCTGCGCTTTGGTATTAAAAAAACTAAACACAACGAGAAGTAATGTCAATAATTTAAAAATGTTTTTTGTTTTCATAAGTGCAAAATTAAGATATAAATTTCAAATTCTAATATTAAAACTTTAAAAACTAATCTCCCAAACAATTATTGCCCTGTCATCTCCGGTGGATATTAAATAATTATTAAATGTACTCCAATAAAGTTTGTTTACCGAGTTTATATGGCCTTCAAAGTTTTCCTTATTTATTCTTACCAATAATTCAAATGTATCTGCATCCCATATTTTAATTGTCTTATCGCGGCTTGCGGTTGCGAATAAATTTTTATCAGGAGAAAAAACAATATCATAAATGGCAAAGTTGTGTGCAGGAATGGATTTTATTAATTCATAATTGTTGGTATCCCAACTCTTCAAATGAGCATCTCTTCCCCCAGATAATAATCGTTTCCCGTCTGGAGAATAACAAACAATGTTTGCAGAAAGTGTATGAGCAGAGAAACATTTCTTTTCTTTAAGAGAAACTAAATCATAAATACGAATATTACAATCACCCGATGAAACAGCTATTTCGGAAGTAAAATAATTTATATCAATACTTCTTACTTTTTCGTCACATAGTTTTTTTATTTTTATTAATGATAGACTATCTAATGAACAAATTGCAAAATTGCCATCGCCACCAGCAGAATAAAAGCAATTTGTTTTCAAAGAATATTTTATATCAAAAACAGGTTCGGTATGATGTTGTAGTATTTTTATTTCCTTTTTGTTTTCTAAATCTAAAATATGAATACTGCCTGCTGAAGTTCCAATTAACAATTTGTTTTTTTCTGGAACGTGACAAATAGCATATATAATAGAAGGAAATTGCGCCGCAAACTTTTCTGGTTCCAATGTTTCTAAATTCCAAAGTGCAATAAACTTATCGCTACTCCCACTATAAAATGTGTTTTCCGAAATGCTTTGTGCCAATGCATATACCGAACCCGAGTGACCAGTTAATGTGGATACTTTTTTTACTTTCATTTTTTGAAGTTCGAATAGCTACTTATAATCCTCCACCAAAATTTGTTTATTACAAAAAGGATACTCGTATTCTATTTGGTTGGAAGCAACAATAATTAACCGATTTGCAGAATAATTATTAACCAATTTCTGATACCAATCAATCGCTTTTTTATCGAGATTAGAAGTTGGCTCATCTAGCAATAGTGTGGGAGAGTTGCTTAAAATAGCCAATGCTAGGCGAACCCGCTGTTTCATCCCAGAAGAATAATATTTTAATTGTTTATCCTTGGCTTTTTCTAATCCTGTGAGTTCCACAATTTGTTGGGAAGTTAAGCCTGAATAAAAGGGTTTAAACTTTGCCTGAAATTCTATTGATTCAACAAGAGAAAACTCCTCAAATAATTCTAAGTATGGGGCCGCAAAACTTAAATATTGAAAAATATTTTCTTCAGGGATAAGTTTAGAATTGCTTTTATATTGTAAGTTCCCTTCGGAGGGAATCATACTTCCAGCAATAATTTGAAGTAACGTACTTTTCCCCGAACCATTTGCACCCAAAATAACGTAGTTGTTTTCATCCGTAAATTCATAATTAACTTTCCGGAATATCCATTCGTAATTATACCGTTTGCCTATGTTATCTAATTTGAAATTCATTATGAGATGCCCCTCATAATTCCATCTTTCGATTCTCTAATAAAATTGAGTATTTGCTCTTTCTCTGCTGATGCAGGAGCTTCGTGTTCTATAATGGCTAAAGCATTTGTAACGTTATGACCTTTTACATAAAGTGTACGATAAATATCTTCAATCTCTAAAACACGCTCATTGCTATATCCTCTTCTGCGTAACCCAACAGAATTAATTCCTATATATTGCAACGGTTCGCGAGCAGCTTTAGTAAATGGAGGAACGTTTTTTCGAACTAAAGAACCTCCAGTAATAAATGAATGTGCCCCAATTTTTACAAATTGCTGAACAGCTACAAGTCCTTCCAATATAGTGAAATCTTCAATCTCTACGTGCCCTGCAAGATTAACGCTGTTGGCGATTATAACATTGTTTCCGATAATGCAATCGTGCGCAACGTGCACATAAGCCATCAATAAACAGTTGCTACCAATAGCAGTTTTCATTTTATCAGTTGTTCCTCTGTTAACCGTTACACATTCGCGGATGGTAGTATTGTCGCCTATTTCAACAATCGTTTCTTCTCCACTAAATTTTAAATCTTGAGGAATTCCAGAGATAACAGCACCAGGAAATATGCGACAATTCTTTCCTATCCTCGACCCAGGGAAAATAGTTACGTTTGGTCCAATCCAAGTACCATCGCCAATTTCCACGTTTTCATAAACTGTTGAAAATGGTTCTACCTTAACGTTTTCGCCTAATTTAGCTTCAGGATGTATGTACGAGAGTTGGTTCATTATTTTTTACTTTTACTATTTGTGCCATCATTTCGGCTTCCATTACTGGTTTATTATTTACATAAGCAATGCCTTTCATATGGCAAATTCCCCTACGGATAGGTGTTACGAGTTTCAAATCGAATACTACAGTATCGCCTGGTATTACTTGACTGCGAAATTTCACCCCATCAATTTTCATAAAAAAAGTAAGGTAGTTTTCTGGGTCGGGAACAGTTTTTAGAATTAAAATCCCCCCTGTTTGCGCCATCGCTTCTATTAATAAAACACCTGGCATTACAGGATTTTCAGGAAAATGCCCTTTGAAAAACTCTTCGTTCATTGTTACATTCTTAACGCCAATAACCGATTCAGAAGTTATTTCCATTATTTTATCAATCAACAAAAATGGCTGGCGATGAGGAAGTAATTTTTGAATATCATAAATATTAAGTACTGAAGGTTTGTTTAAATCAAAAGTAGGGTTGCCTCTTTTTTTAGATTTAATAAGTTCTTTAATTTTTTTTGCGAACGCAACATTTCCTGCGTGCCCAGGGCGAGCAGCTAAAATGTGCATTTTTAATGGCATACCAACCAATGCCAAATCACCAACAATATCTAATAATTTATGACGGGCAGGTTCGTTAAAGTGATGTAGCGTAGTATTGTTAAGTACGCCTTTCCCTTTTATTTCCACATCTTCCCGATGAAATACTTTTTGCAAATGAGCAATTTGTTCTTTGGATATTTCTTTATCCACTAATACAATTGCATTATTCAAATCGCCGCCTTTAATTAAATTGTGTGCAAGCAATGCTTCCAGTTCGTGAAGGAAAACAAAGGTGCGACACATTGCAATTTCGGTTTTAAATTCTCCAACATTATATATATGTGCGTGTTGTGTACCCAATACATCCGAATTATAATCCACCATAACTGTTACTCTGAATTCATCTTGAGGAACAGCAAGCATCTCCACATTCTTTACTTTATCTTCAAAAGTTAAATTCTCAGTCAGTTCAAAATAAATACGTTCGGCATCTTGTTCAACAATACCAGCTTGTTGCAATACTTTTATGAAGGGCATTGAACTGCCATCCATTATAGGCATTTCAGGTCCATCTAATTGAATTAAACAATTATCTATTTCCATACCTACCAAAGCAGCAAGCACGTGTTCTGTAGTATGTACTTTTGCGCCATTTTGTTCTAAAGTAGTACCACGTGAGGTATCAACCACGTTATCTACATCAGCATCAATGATAGGATTGTCGGGCAAATCAACGCGTTGAAATTTATAACCGTGATTTTCGGTAGCAGGAACAAAAGTTAAGTTTACTTGTTTGCCTGTATGTAAGCCAACTCCTGAAATGGATACCTGCTTTTTTATTGTTTGTTGTTTTATCATTCTTTAAATCTTTCTTACAGATTATTTTTTAGCGTTTCAAAATTATACAAATTATTTAAACAATAACTTTTATTTAGGATAGCACAAATAATATTTCTTTACGGTTTTCGATAACATATCAATATTTAACTGGTCAGAAGCTTCGGTTATATCCATTACTTTTCCTTCTTTTGTAAGTATATTGATTCTTATTTTATCAGCTCTGTAGGCATCGTTTGTTACTGCTCCAGAGAAAACAAAATATGCTACTTCTTTATCATTTAACTTGTAAAGTTTTTTTATTCTCTCTTTTATTGGCTTTATTGTTTCTTGTTTAAAGGCTTGATTTCGTAATTCCACTTTCAATAATTTCCGATTTATTAATTGTTTGCATAACATAGAAAGCACAATGTCGTTATGATTTGCCCATACTTTAATAGATGTTGTAATGTCGTTATCATCCAATTGTGCAAACAAATCTATCAATTCTGGATTATTGATAAAATCTTTTTTGTTATACTTATTATAAAGAAATGTTTTTAACGAAGGCGTACAAAACAGTTCCACTTTTTTTTCTGCCAATTCTTTTGCACGTTTTAAAATATTTACAAGCAAACTTTCTGCACTCAACACTGTTTTATGTAAATAGACTTGCCAATACATTAATCTACGGGCAATAATAAATTTCTCTATCGAATAAATTCCTTTTGCTTCCACTACTAATTCGTCGTTTACTACGTTCAGCATTTTAATAATTCTATCCGAACTAATAACGCCTTCGGAAACACCAGTGAAAAAACTATCTCGTTTTAAATAATCCAAACGGTCCATATCCAGCTGGCTGGATACTAACTGATGAAGAAATTTTTTAGGATATTTATTCTGAAAAATCTTTATTGCCAAATTTAATCTACCATCAAACTCTTGGTTAAGGCGATTCATAAATAATTCGGAAAGCACTTCGTGATGAATGTTGCTTACTATACTGTTTTCCAAGGCGTGAGAAAAAGGTCCGTGCCCTATGTCGTGCAAAAGGATTGCAATGGTAACCCCTTCGGCTTCCTCGTCTGTAATTTTATTTCCTTTCGAGCGTAAAACGTCTATTGCTTGTCCCATTAAGTGCATTGCTCCCATTGCGTGATGGAAGCGGGTATGTAACGCGCCTGGATAAACTAAATTAGTTAATCCCAATTGTTTTATTCGGCGCAAACGCTGAAAATAGGGATGGTCTATGAGGTCATAAATTATTTCGAAAGGAAGTGAAACGAAACCGTAAACAGGGTCGTTAAATATTTTTAGCTTGTTGGAGAATGAATTCATAGGGTGCAAAGATAATTTATCTTTTTTTAACTTCTCACTAAACAATAAATCCTCTTTTCCGTTGTTATATATGTTGTACTTTTATAACCTCAAAAAAAAACTTATGGATAGAATTCAAATTTTATGGGCGGATGATGAAATAGATTTATTGAAACCGCATTTATTATTTTTAAATGATAAAGGATATGATGTAATAACTGCTACGAGCGGAGATGAAGCATTAGAGTTAATTGAAAAGCATAGCTTCGCTGTTGTGCTGCTCGATGAAAATATGCCTGGTCTTTCGGGGTTGGAAACGCTGAATCGCCTTAAAGCAAAGCATTACGACTTGCCGGTGATTATGATTACTAAAAGCGAGGAAGAGCATTTGATGGAAGATGCTATAGGTTCTAAAATATCGGACTATCTGATTAAGCCCGTTAATCCTAATCAAATATTGCTTTCGTTGAAAAAGACGTTGGACAATAAACGCCTTATTTCCGAAAAAACCACCTCTAATTATCAGCAGGAATTTAGACAAATAGGGATGACGATGGGTGATAGATTGAGTTGGAAAGAGTGGTCGGAAGTATATAAAAAATTAATTTATTGGGAGCTGGAACTTGATAATAGCAAGGATGAGAGTATGATGGAGATACTCAAAATGCAAAAATCGGAGGCAAATAAATTGTATTCTAAATTTATTGAGAATAATTATATCGGTTGGTTAAACGGCAAAATTCAAAACCCTCCTTTGTTTTCTCATACATTGTTTAAAGCGAAAGTTGCTCCGCTGCTGGATAAGCAGGAAACAACTTTTGTGGTGCTGATTGATAATCTTAGGTTTGACCAATGGAAAATTATTCAGCCAATAGTTTCAGAATATTTTAAAGTGGAGCAAGAAGAAATGTACAGCAGTATTTTGCCTTCTGTTACACAGTACGCTCGTAATGCGTTTTTCGCAGGGTTAATGCCTTCTGAAATTGAACGCAAATATCCTAACTATTGGGTGAGTGAAGGTGATGATGAAAGCAAAAATAATTATGAAGAACCGCTACTTGCCGAACAATTAAAGCGATTGGGCAAGGATGTGAAAATGAGTTATAATAAAATAACTCAAAATGCGCAGGGCAAAAAGTTGGCTGATAATATGACTAACCTGATGCAAAATAAACTGAATGTGATTGTATATAACTTTGTAGATATGCTATCGCACGCGCGAACTGAAATGGAGGTGATTCGTGAATTGGCGAGTGATGAAAAAGCGTATCGGTCCATTACTTTATCGTGGTTTGAGAATTCGCCGCTGTTGGATATTTTAAAAGAAATAGCTGCTAAAAAATGCCGGCTTGTAATAACTACCGACCACGGTACTATTAAAGTTACGGAGCCAACAAAAATTGTTGGTGATAAAAACTTAACTACTAACTTACGTTATAAAACGGGTAGAGGGATGACGTTTCAGCCCAAAGATGTGTTTGAAATAAAAAACCCTGGTGATGGTTTTTTGCCAAAAGGTAATATGAGTTCATCTTATGTGTTTGCGAAAGAGGATAAGTTTTTTGCTTACCCTAATAATTACAATCATTATGTGGGTTATTATAGAAACACGTTTCAACACGGCGGTTTGTCGTTAGAGGAAATGATTATTCCGGTTATTACTTTGAGTGCAAAATAATATTTTAAACATATCCAACCTTACTGAACTACCTGCTGCTGCTAAGGAGTTATTAAATTTGTTTCCTGATAAAAAGATATTTGCTTTTTTTGGGGAGATGGGTGTTGGCAAAACTACTTTTATTAAAGTCATTTGCGAGCAGTTGGGCGTTATTGATACGGTTAGTTCGCCTACGTTTTCTATTGTTAATGAATATAAATCTGCCGAAGGCGAAAAAATATTTCACTTTGATTTTTACAGCCAACACTGTTGAATTTAAAACACA
>CAILDT010000892.1 GCA_903833025.1 uncultured Bacteroidota bacterium
ATGATTGGCATCGTTAGAACTTGCGCCACCAGTTACTATTATTGATGATTGCTTATTGTTTAATGACGATTTATTATTGGTTAATATTATTGTGCCACATCCTTCGCCCAACGAAATACCATCTCTTGCTGCATCATACGGCTTTGCTATTGTATTGCTAATTGCTTTAAACGATTGGAAACCTGCCACCACAAAGTGCGTCATTATATCTGCACCCACCACTATTACGGTGTCGTATTTATTTCCTTCCAATAATCTTTTTGCTAATATAATTGCTACAACTCCAGATATACAAGCGTTTGAAACTACAATAGGTTTGTTGGAATTATTAAAATGTTTCGCAATTACGTTGGCTGTTTCCCATAAATAAATTCTTTTCTTATCAAACTTATTACCTTCTTCCTTATTCAGCAAATCAATATTACCTTTGGTGGACGACAGCACCAACAAGGTTTTACCACTTGTTAAATTTATATTATTGTTTTGTTTTAACGCATCAGTAACAGAAAGAATAATCATCTTTTCCAAACGAGTATATTCTTCCGTTGCATTTAGTTTAGCAAACTCTTTATTTAATTTCTCTGTATCAATAAGCCCAATATAGATAGGTGATGGGGAAAGATTAGAATGTGCTAATAACCGCAAACCCGTTTTCATTTGCTTTACGTTTGCAAAGTTTTCGGCAGTAGTAAACCCAAGCGGAGAAACAATATTATCAGCAGCTACAAAGGTGTTCATCTATTCTGTTTCGCTGCGGAAGGTGTTTTCAGTTATGTAAACGTTGTTTTTATAGTAATAAGTTGCACCCCAAGTGTACTCTTCTTTTTTATACACCACATCCACACCATCAATAGTTACGATAACTAAAGTGGTTTTTTTATGGTCGTCCTGAAACACTTTTTCAACCGAATTCTTCTCCACCTTTTTAGGAGGTGGCGGAGGCGGAACTTCCTTTTTCTTAGGCGGTGGGGGTGGTTCGTGCACTACTTCCGGTTGTTTTATTTCAATAGGAATAGGTTTGCTAACCTCCACAGGTTTTGGTGGTGGTGGTGGCGGTGGCTCTACTTTAGGTGGCGGTGGTGGCGGTGGTTTAGGGGCAGGTGTAGGGTGTTCGGCTGCTTGTTTCTGCATCTCCAAAGCAGTTGACATATAGTTTTTATCGTAATCGAAATCACCTGTTTCGATATTATATTTTATCATCCCAACGGGCTGCGAGAACTTAACAATGGCATCTTCGGGCTGGGGCCAAATATCTACTGTGCATTTGAATTTGCTAAACGGGTCGTTGCTTCTTCCATCAGGCACTTTGGTATTGTACGTTACTTGTTTGGTAATATATCCCATCTTCGAAAAAGTAATAAGATATTCAGAGTTCAAATCAAGGTCAACGTTTTTGGTGCTTCCATCTGGGTCGATAACTTTAAAAGGTGCGCCATTTTTAGTAATAGTTATCAACGCATTTTTATAATCGCCATCGTGCACGTTCAGTTTTAGCTTTACCGTAAACTTTGGAGCTTCTTGTGCCGATGCGTTTGTGGAAGCAATAAAGGTAAGTGCTACCAGCAGAAATGCAGTAGCTGTTGAAAGTAATGTTGTTTTAATAAATGGTTTCATTGGGAGTACAAAAGTAATCTATTTTTTATAGATAAAGTACTTATTTTATGTACTCTTCAAAGGTTATCCCTTTTTTAAATTCGGGCGAATAGATGTATTGCTTTATATGTGCTGCCCAATCTTTGTGAGATTTGCGCTTGTCCAATATCGCTGTATCAAACGCTTTACCGAAGTGCACTTTAACGGTATGTCCTTTTTGTTTAAACATTTCATCGGGCAGTAAAAGCATTTCTATGTTGGCTTTTATCCCTATCTTTTTGCGAAAGTTAGCAAACCGATAAAAGAATTTAGAGTTCGCTCCTTCAATAAACACAGGCACTATCATACGTTTATGGTCTATTGCCTGGGTTACAAAACTCTTCTTCCATTCCAAATCCATTATCACTCCTTTTTGTTTGCGCGATACTAATCCGGCAGGGAAAAAACCTACTGCTTCATCTGTCATAAGCACACTTTCGATGGTACGAAGGGAGGTGGGCGAAGTAGATTTTATTTTGTTGATACCTATAAATACATCGCCATAGTTCTTTAAATTCTTTAGCACATCATTCACCACAAAGTGAATATCGGGGCGTACTTCGCCAATTGCTTTTACAAACGCCATTCCATCCAAGCCACCTAAAGGATGATTGGCAGCAAGTATTATTCCGCCTGATTTAGGGATGTGATGCGAGTTAACAGCCACTACTTCTGCGCCCAGCATTTCTATACAGCCGTTATTAAAATCGATGCCGTAGCGGTCTTTTAATGCGTGCATTGCAGCGTTTATATCGTCTTCGTGTAGCTTGCGTTTCAGGTACTTTACCACAAAGCGCGGCATCCATTTTTTTACCTTGGGTGCTTTTTCTTTTAGTACTTTATCTATGTCAATAAACTTTTTATCGGGCATACAATTATATTCTATTTGATAATCCCAGAGGGATTATATGTTTATAGTTAATATCAGGTAATCTTTGTTCGACCCCTACGGGGTCGTATGTTATTATATATTTGTTAATGCTATAAACATATAATCCCTCTGG
>CAILDT010000893.1 GCA_903833025.1 uncultured Bacteroidota bacterium
AACTCCAGATACTTATTAATAGTATTTACCGAAAGTTTTTCGGGTGGTGTGAGAATACTATGTATTCCGTACTTCTCCAACTCTTTCACTATTAATTTCTTTTCATAAGAAAACTTCTCTGCTATTGCTTTGTTATAAACTTCAATAGTTGTGGTGGCTGATTTATCAAGAAAGGCGGTAAGTTCGGTGTTTTCAAAAAAGATAACTACCAGCAAATGGTCTTTGGCTAATCTTCTTAAATATTTCATTTGCCGTTGTAACCCCGATAAAGTCTCGAAATTAGTGTATAATAAAAACAAACTACGCTGATTTACTTTTGCCTTCACATTAATAAACAAATTCTCGAAATCACTTTCGAGGTAACCAGTTTTCTGATTATAAAGCACTTCGAGTATCTTTGTTAAGTGCCCACTTCTTCTATCTGCCGCAAGTACAGATTGTACTTTATTGGAGAAAGTAATGATGCCCGCTTTATCTTGTTTCAGCATTGCGATGTTAGAAATAACAAGGGAGGAGTTAACCGCATAATCCAATAGACTCAACCCGTTGAAAGGCATACGCATTACTCGTCCCATATCAATAGCAGAATAAACCTGTTGCGATTTCTCGTCCTGATATTGGTTAACCATCAGTTTGTTTTTCCTTGCTGTTGCTTTCCAATTGATGGTTCTATAGTCGTCTCCAGAAACATATTCTTTTATTTGTTCAAACTCTGCATTGTTTCCTGTTCTTCTAATCTTCTTTATTCCTGCATCAGTAAGGTTGTTGGATATGGCAAGCAACTCATACTTTCGCATTTGCATAAACGAAGGATATACTGGAACCAGCATATCCTGCGAGAAACGATACCGACGTTGTACCAACCCAATGGGGCTTTTTACATAAACATTAACAGCACCAAAGCTATATTCGCCACGCTTTACAGGATGCACATCGTATTCTATTATTTTATGTTTGCCTGCATTGATACTCAATTTAAATTCTTTGTCGCGTGCTTGAAACTGAAACGGGAGCTCATCAATAACGGTGATACGAGCGGGAAACAAGTAATGGTTTTCTAACACTATCTGCACCGGATTATCATCTCCGTTCGATAATTTATCCAATGTATCTCTGCGGGCAAAGAAACCTTTTTTGTTGCTGTATAAAATAATAGTTTCGACAACAAGTAGCGAAACAGTAATAAGTAAGGTGTAATTAGCGATAGTATAAAGAAGCGGAATAAAGAAACCAAACACAAACAATACTACTTCAGCAGCTATAACATAGTATAGCAGGTTTGCAATGTATATTGATTTAAGGAATTGTTTCATACTATTGATTATTGTTTACTGTTTATTGTCTATTACCCAACAACCAACAACTAACAACTATCGTGGCACTTCAATCTTTTCGATGATTTGTTTTATCACATCATTAGTAGTAATACCTTCCATTTCTTTTTCAGGAGTAAGGATAACGCGATGTTTGAGAACTGGTGTAGCCACAAACTTAATATCATCAGGTGTTACAAAATCGCGACCACGCATAGCAGCTATTGCTTTTGAGCTGGTGAGTATTGCCAATGATGCGCGAGGAGATGCGCCTAAATATAAAGAGGAGTTGTTTCGCGTTTGATTTACAATCTTTGCGATGTACGAAATTAAGTTAGCATCAATATGTACACTACTTACTTTGCCTCTGTATTCCTTTACTTCAGCAGCATTCATAACACTATTTACTGCATTAATATCAACAGTGTTTTTCCTTTCGTGATACTCTGCAATTATTTTAGTTTCGTTTTCTAATGTTGGATAGGTAACTTCTATCTTAAATAGAAACCTATCTAATTGCGCTTCGGGTAAGCGATACGTACCTTCCTGTTCAATTGGGTTTTGTGTAGCCAACACAATAAACGGAGCAGCAAGCGGGTATGTTTTACCATCCACTGTTATTTGTCGTTCTTCCATTGCTTCAAACAATGCGGACTGTGTCTTCGCGGGGGCGCGGTTTATCTCGTCTATCAATATAATATTGGAGAACAACGGTCCTTGTTTAAATTCGAACTCTGTTGTTTTTAAATTATAAATACTGGTGCCTATAATATCCGACGGCATTAAATCGGGTGTAAACTGAATACGTGAAAAGCCAACGTGCATAGTACGTGCAAGTAGTTTAGCTGTCAATGTTTTTGCAACTCCGGGTACTCCTTCTATCAGCACGTGCCCATCGGCAAGGATGGCTGCTATGAGGAGTTCTATCATATCATCTTGCCCAACTATTATTTTATCTACTTCGCGCTTTATATTGCTAACTGCTTGTTGCAAGCCACTTAGGTCAACTCTGTTTTGAAACACTTGTTCTTCCATATATTATATTGTTGTATTGTTATATTGCTTTATTGTTTATGTGCTTACTATGTTTTGGAGTTTTCAAAAGTACGTAAAAGAATATTGATTCGAGAATTTAGTAAATGGACTTCTTTTCATAACTAAAGAAAAAGGATTGGAACGCAGATTACGCGGATTGTTTATGATTAAAAATGATTTTGTCTTTTCGAAACTTACAAATGGATTGGGCATATGATTTTTGCCTTCGGCAATTATGAAAGAAGCGAAATGTTTATTTACTTCGGCATCTTTGCCATATCCATATATAGTATGTTCCAGCGGTGCCCATCCAAATCGGTGAAGCCGCAACCATACATCCATCCTTGGTTTTCGGCTGGTTTGCTAAATACGTTACCTCCAGCATTTGTTACTTTTATTGCCAGTTCATCTACTTCTGCTGTGCTTTCGGCATCAAACGAAAACAATACTTCGGTTGCTTTGCTTGTATCCGGTAGGTTGTTGCCGGCAATGTTTTTAAATACATTTTCTTCAAACATCATTACAATTACGTTTTTACTGCCTACTTGCATACACGCCGAAACAGGGGTGTTTCCAAACTTAGAATCGAATGAAAAGCCAAGTGCTTTAAAAAATTCTTTTGATTTGTTGATGTCTTTTACTGGTAGGTTTATCCAAATTTCTTTTGTCATTGTTGTTTGTTTTTATTAGTGCTTACTGTATTATTATTTTCTTGTTAATAGTGTTTTTCTTTTCATCTGTTACTTGCACGAAATAAATACCTTTCGCATATCCTGTCATATCAAGCGTTAGTTGTTTGTTATTAGTTGTTAGTTGCTGGATACATTCTCCAAGCAAGTCTATTATTTTAATTGTTGTGTTTCTTTGCTCTTCTGAAAAAGTAATTGTTGTTTGGGAAGTGAATGGGTTCGGGTATATTAGAATTGATGATTGAATGTTTTTAAGTTCCGATATAGCTAATGGATAACTATCCTTTAACTTTGCCAAATACGTATCAGCATTACCTCCACCGAACAAACTATCACTTCCAAACACAGTGTAGTTGGGACTACCAATAAATTGCCCTGTTATATATAAATTTGAATCTTTTACCGCAATAGAATAACCTATTGAATATCCTGCTAAAGTTGTTTTGTTCCAAAGAGATGTTCCATTAAAATCATATTTAGAAACAAACAATTGGCTATTCCCAGAAATCCCTGTATTAACTATTGTATCAGAACCAAGAGCGATTGAATTGCTTGAAAAAAGACCTGTTACAAATACACCTGTATTATTTGTAACTAATGATTGTGCAGCGTCATAATCTGTACCTCCTCCATTTTTCGCCCATATTGGCGAACCGGTTGGATTTAATTTTACTATGAATATATCGTAGTATCCAAATGTATGAAGAGTATCTGTTCCGAAACGTAAATCGTTACTTTGAGTTGTTCCGCATACATATATGTTTCCCATAAAATCATTTGCAATTGAAAATCCCAAATCATCATAAATTCCGCCAAAGCCCTTTGCCCAAATAACTGCGCCACTAAAACTATACTTTACAACAAATAAATCTTTGGAAGTGCTACTTGCACCCGAAGTATTTGTTAGGGTATCTGAACCGAAAACAATATTGTTCCACGAAAACTCTCCTGCAACATACACTCCTGAAGTATCTGTGGTTATTGAATTTCCAGCATCATCCGTTAGATTACCATTGCTATGTGCCCACAACAGAGTTCCGTTGGTGTCAAATTTTACAACATACATATCAAGCCATCCTCCGTGAACATTAGTTAGTGTTGAACTATCAAAATTAATAGTGTTTCCGTAGAAACTTCCGGTTATATATATGTTATCTGAATTATCTATTGCAATAGAAGTTCCATAATCTGTAGAAGTTCCCCCTTCTTTTTTGGCATACATTACATTTCCGTTTGTGTCGTATTTTACAATAAAGATATCAGTAGTGTTGGCACCACCATTGTGAGCTAATGTTACCGTACCAAAAGAAATTGAATCACTTGCAAACTCACCTAAAAGGTATATATGCCCTTGAGAATCCGAGGCAATTGCAGTACCATAATCGTAATCACTGCCACCTGCACTTTTTGCCCACAAAACATTTCCTGAAGCATTATATTTAACAAAAAACATATCGCAATGCGTTGAATCGCCTGAATTTGTGAGCGTGAAAGAACCAAAAACGATTGTATGACTATAAAACCTGCCTGTTGTATATACGTTGCCAGCACCATCAGTTGTTGTATATATGCTCCAATCCTCATTCCTCCCTCCTGCACCCTTTGCCCATTCCCAATTAGGTGCTTGTGCAAATGCATTTATGCTTAATAAAGCAATTACAATTGTTGTGTAAACTTTTTTCATCTTATTAATTTTAATTTATCCCCAACACAAATTTAATATCAGCACAAATATAAAGTTTTATTTCCCTAATAAACGGTTATCATTCAACTCATCAATAATAAACCTGTTTCGTAATTCGTCCTACCTAATTTAACAAAATGCGTCATTGCGAGCTTTTCGCGAAGCAATCTGTTTTATTGAAGTTGTAAGGGCTTGCTTCACGAAAAGCTCGCAATGACGACCACGTTTAGCAGATAACCGAATGCATTATGAAAAAGAATAAATATTACGGATTCATAAAAACAACGTGTGTTGCTGCCCACTTGTTTTCGCCAAGTATTATAGGAATCAATGTTTTGCCGTGTGCGGTAAGTGTATAATCTTTTTGTTCTGCCGAAGTAGATGAATCTACTTGTGTTATCAACCTTTCTTTCATAAGTTCTTTTAATGCGGCTGTTAAAATTTTCGAAGTTATTGTTTTCCCATTTTCTGTTAATCCTTGCTTTAAATCCGCAAAACATTTATTGCTTTTATACAATGCAAGCAATATGCTTTTATACCATTTTTTAGTATATACATCACACGTTATCTTTATTTCTTTTTGTTCTTTAATGTACATTACATTTCCTTCGATAGATAAAATAGTTTTTTGTTTCATTTGTGTTTATTTTAAAGTTTGAGTAAAAATAAGGTTTGTTAAATCAGCACAACTATTTTAGTATCCAAATGGATACTATAATTTTTTTGTGGAATTAATTAATATCACTTTTGCATCATCAAAAACAAAGAAACGTATTTGGTTTTTTTATTGAGATACAAAACAAGTTCTTTAAAGTAGATGGCATCGGCGCAAAAAAACGTAGCAACGAAGAAGCAAAACATAGCAACGATTTTAAAAAACATAGCAACGAAGCAAAAAAACATAGCAACGAAAAAGCAAAACATAGCAAGGATTTTAAAAAACATAGCAACGAAGAAAAAAAACATAGCAACGGCGAAGTAAAACATAGCAACGATTTTTGCCTAATAGCATAAAAAACAGACAACAAGAGCAATAAATAATTAATCATAAACACTAAAAACAATAACTATGGCAGGCAAAGCACCACATTTCAACCTCGGATTTTCAACATTAAACGACGGACAGTTAGACGATAAAGTAAATCTTATTCGTGAAAATATGACCGGCAATGTTAATTACACAACACCCGGAAGTAGAATTTCGGACGTAACAGATGCACAAGGAAACTATACCTTAATAAAAGGTAAAATAGGAACAGTGCTTAATTATGAGGAAATTAAAAAAACGGGCAGGCAAGATTTAATTGACACTTTAATAACATTAGGTATCTGGGCACGCGATAAATATCCGGGCGATGTAACCATCTGGAAAACCACAGGATATACCATTCAGGTGTATGATACCGTAACCGAACAACCGGGAGTGCCAATAGAGGTAAAAGGGCAAGACGGAGAACATTTTGGTACAGCGGTAATAAGTTGTAAAAAGGTTAAATTTGCCACCGGATACCAAGGCAGATTTTGTAAAAAAGGCGATGCAATGCCTGTGGGAATTGCAATTTCACAAAAAAAATTGCGCTTATTATTCCTTAATTTAGAACAAGGCGTAGCATACAATTTTCAGATGCGTGCATCGGGCACGCGCGGCTACAGCGACTGGGGAACTATTGTAACCTGGATTCTGCGTATCGACCCAAATGCCGGAGGAGGAGCAACAGGTGGCGCAACAGAAACACCAACACCTGATGCACCAACGCCCGATGCACCAACACCCGACGCACCAACAACGTAATAATTTAGAAAGATTAATAAAATAAACAAATCCCGCTTTTGCAAAAGAGTGGGATTTTTTTTTTGCCGTTCAAAACGAAATAAGTTATCTTTGAGCATCATTAAACCAATTTACTTTATTAAAGTCCCTAATTTATATTAACCCCTAAAACAAAACATAAAATGAAAAAACTTACCTTACTTACAACAATAGTATTGCTAACATTAAACTCCTTTGCTACACACAATATGGCAGGCGACATAAGCTATACGCACGTTTCGGGATTAACCTATCGTTTCACAGTTCGAACATTTTGTAACACAAACAATACTCAAGCCGACAGATGTCAATTGTTACTCAACATCGGTACTGCGGATAGTATTGTACTTCCAAGAATCAACGGAATATCCAGCTTATGCCCTTCCACACACGATGGAGTGATGCTTTGCACGGGAGTTAAATACAATGTTTATCAAGGCGATTATACCTTCGCAGCCAATGGTACATACGCAATTTCTATGGTTGACCCCAATAGAGATGCAGGTATTTGCAATGTTGCCAATTCTGTAAACACTCCATTTTCATTAGCAGGCGAGCTGGTTGTTAATCCGGTTTTGGGTAATGATGACAGTCCGCAATATGTTACAGCAGCGTTAATAGATAACAATGTAGGAACTATATCCGATTATAATCCCAATATAATAAATACATCAGGAGATAGTTTGTATTTCGATTTTGAATTAGGTGCTGGTCAAACGCTACCCCCGGCAAGTACTTCCATCACTATTAATCATCACACTGGAGAAATAATATGGAATGCCCCAAATACCATCTGCAATTATGTATTGGATGTATCCCTTAAACAATATAAAATTATGGGTGGTATGGCTTACTATGTTGGTTCTACCTTTCAGGAAATATTTACCAATAATTGTATTTCAAGTTTAGCGATAAACGAAAATAATAATAGCGATGAAATAACACTATATCCAAACCCTACTACTGATATATTTACAATAACATCTACAAATAGAATACAGAGTATAAAAGTTTTTGATGTAATGGGGCAATGTGTGTTAGCTCCCCCTCCTTCCCTTCAAGGAGGGGGTAAGGGGGTGGTGATAGATATGAGTGGCTTCGCCAAAGGCATTTATTTTGTACAGATAACAGATGGTGGTTCGGCAGGCTCGCCAACCAATGTAGTGAGTAGAAAAATAGTAGTGCAATAGAAATTATAAATAATAAAATAAACAAATCCCGCTTTTGCAAAAGAGCGGGATTTTTTGTTTTGATGCGTGGGAAATAAATTATCTTTACAGAATGAAAAAAATAGTTCTACTAATTATTTTGTTTGGTTGCTGCATTAATGCTGATGCTTCGGATACGTTGGATACCAAACAATGGAAACAATGTTTTATTAAGGATGCAAATCTGAAATTTTATTACCCTAGTTTTATTTTACAGTTGGATACTACTAATAATGAATTGAATTTTTCTCATTCAATTCATTATAAACATCCTTACCCCTGCAATTTTACAGAAGTTGAAATGGATTCAGTTAATGAGATAACAGACCTTGCTTTTACAATTCAGAGTTTTAAAACAAACCTAAAAGGAGTTGTGAAAAATATATTATCGGATTATTTTATGAAGATTTATTTTTCGTCTGACACACTAAAAACGGACGAGGGTTTTATAAATAAAATAAAACTTGGAAAGCAACAATGGTATAAAATAGAGATGGGAGCAGAAGGGTGTGGACAATATTTGTTTGTTTGTCCTGTTAATGAAAAGCTAACCCTTCAAATAAGAATGCCTTATGCTTCCGATTGTAATTTCGGTTTATATAACCAATGGACTAATCCAGATTATCTTTCTTTAAAAGGTTTGATGCTGCCTACACAATCACAAAAAATATTTTATAAAATCTTAGAATCAATACATTAAACTTCACACACTGGCTCCCCCTCCTTTTTTCAAGGAGAGCCTGTCCCGTTTTCACGGGAGGGCTGGGGGTGGTCTTATTTTTTTATTTTTATTTATGGAATTATAAAACAATGTGCATCTTTAACATATAATTGAAACTTAAACTTCACACACTGGCTCCCCCTCCTTTTTTCAAGGAGGGGGCTGGGGGGTGGTAAACCAATCATTATGAAACACAAAAAAACATTTATCATCGCATTACTTGCCATATCAGGCATTGCAACCGCTTTTACTTTTACTGATTTTAAAAAGAAAGAAGAATATTCGATGCTTGTATTCCCCAAAGGAAGCACATTTGATAAAGAATGGAAACGGGTGGACAGTATGGCATTAAAGGGGTTGAACAAATCAGCATTGGCTGTTGTAAATAGTATTTACGACAAAGCAAAAGCAGAAAACAATGCGCCACAAATAGTAAAAGCAATAATGCACCGTATGCGTTTCGAGCAATATGTAGAGGAATATTCGTTAGAAAAAGCATTGAACAAATTAACTGCCGAAGTAAAAGATGCCACCTATCCTACCAAGCCAGTTCTTCAATCTATACTTGCCGAAAGCTACTGGACATACTATATGAACAACCGTTGGAAGTTTTATAACAGAACAGAAACTATCAATTTTAAGAATGATGATATTACTACGTGGGATGTAAAAACAATATTTAAACAAGTACTCACAAACTACCAAGCATCATTATCCAATACAGATACATTGATGCGTACACCTTTAAATATATATGATGATGTATTAATAAAGTTTCCCGAAACACGAAAGTTTCGCCCTACATTGTATGATTTCCTTGCACATCGCGCTGTCGATTTTTATATCAACGAAGAGCCCGATATTATTCAGCCGGCATATAAATTTGAGCTTACCAACGATGATTATTTTAAAGATGCAGCCGAGTTTGCAAAAATCAAAATAGAAACAAAAGATACACTCTCCACAAAATATTATGCGATAAAAACTCTGCAAGAATTAATCAAATTCCACTTGAGTAATAACCCAATCTTCTTTGGAGAAGGAAGGGGCGAGGCATCTTTAATAGATGTAGATTTAAAACGTTTGCACTTTGTGCACAGTAAATCCGTATCGCCAATAAAAGATAGTTTGTACCTCATTGCATTATTAAATTTAGAAAAACAACATTCCACCAACCCTTCATCATCGGAAGTAAGTTATAACATCGCAAAAGTTTATTTCGATAAAGGCAAGAAGTATAATCCTGCACAATCCGAGCAATACAAGTGGTTGGAGAAACAAGCATTAGAAACTTGCGAAGCAACCATAAAAAAATATCCTACTACTGATGGCGCAAAGAGTTGTGAGGTGTTGAAAGCAGAGATACTTGCCAAGTCAATTGACTTTGTTACTGATAATGTAGCCACTCCAAATGCCCCATCGCGCGCACTTGTAACTTTTAAGAATTTAAAAACAGTATATGTTCGTATTGCCGAAATGGATGTGGATAAATACAATAAAGCAATAGATAATTTATATGGCGAAGAGTT
>CAILDT010000894.1 GCA_903833025.1 uncultured Bacteroidota bacterium
GAAACACGCAGGTTTACAACGCATTTATGAATGATGCTTGTAAAAATATAGAAACAAATATGAGCACTCATTCTGATATGTATGGCGGTGCAGTGGGGCACGGTGGCGGTTATCGCAATGTGTATATGAAAACCGCTACTATGCTTTACAACTTGCAATATACCTTAGGCGATTCGTTGTTTTTAGCCGCGATGAATCATTATTTTAATCAATGGAAATTTGCACATCCGTATATGGAAGATTTCAGAAATTCTATTATTCAATATACTCACGTTGATTTAAATTGGTTTTTTGATGAATGGATGGAAACTCCTAAAACAATTGATTATGCTGTTAAATGTGTGAAGAAAGGAAAAGGAAAAAACGAATACGAAATAACTTTTAAAAGAAAAGGAATGCAAATGCCGATTGATTTTTCGGTGATTGATAAAAATGATAGTGTGCATAATTATCATATTCCTAATAATTGGTTTGTAAAAAGAACAACAGCAACAGTGCTTCCTCGCTGGATTGGGTGGGATAAAGTAAAACCAACTTATACGGCAACTGTTACTATCCCCGAAGGAATATCGGATGTAGTGATTGACCCAACACATAGATTAGCTGATGCAAATATGCTGAACAACAGTATAAAATTCCCTTGTAACTATCGTTTCGATTCTAAAATATATAACCCTGCCGACTGGACAAAATATGATTTGAATGCTCGTCCGGATATATGGTATAACGGCTACGATGGAATAAAAGTGGGCTTAAACCTGAATGGAAATTATATGAACTACAAACATATTATAGATGCAACAGTTTGGTTTAACACCGGTGCAGGTCAAAATTATTTGGACACAGCAGCGGCAAAACACGATATGAATTTGCACGATATTGTAAACGTAAGAATAAGCTACCGCACAGCAACAGATATGTTTATGAAAGGTTCTTCGTTTTATGCATCTGTAAAAGCATTAGATGGTTTACAAGGAATGACAATTGGTTTCGACAGGAAAGATGTGAGTGGAAAAAACAAAGTGTATATGTATTTTAAATCAATGTATCGCGCTAATGCTAAAAGAACTAATGATTCTGTTGGTTCGCATTACTTGTTAATGCCCGACCAATGGACGTATGACAAACTGAACAATACCATTAATGTTGGCATTGAGCATACTTATAATTATTCAAAAGGAGTTGGGAATATTAATTTGGGATTAAAATCTTCAGCCATAATGAGTGATTTCGATTATCAGATAATTAATTTGAATATCATCAACAGAACAAATTTATGGAGATTAAAACTAAACACGAGATTATATGGGCAGTTGGGAACAGGTACCAATTGGGCAAATGAATCGTCTTTGTTTTTAGCAGGAGGAAATCCTGAAGAGATGATGGAGAACAAATACACACGCTCGCAAGGTTTCTACGACCCTGCTTGGGCAACATTTGGAGCATCTACCAATTATTTTAATTATGGTGGAGGACTTAATTTAAGAGGATATTCAGGATATGTGGCACCGCAAGTTCAAACGGATGGAACAACAGTATTTACTTATAAAGGACAAACAGGAGCAGCTGCTAATGCAGAACTTGAATTTGATGGTTTAGTGAAAATAAAAAAACAAAACTGGCTTACTAAAACATTCAAACTAACTACTTATTTATTTGGTGATGCAGGAACAATAAATTATAATAAACCAGGTGATAAAATTATTAGAATGACGGACATTCGCATTGACGCTGGAGTTGGCGCAGCTTTAACAATTAAAAAGTTTGCGTTTTTACAAACAGTAAACCCGTTAACCATTCGTTTTGATATGCCGTTGTTCTTAAATAAAATTCCTGCAACGGATAAAGACTTTTTTCAATATCGGTTTGTAATAAGTATTAGCAGGGCGTTTTAGCCCTTCTACAAGCTCAGGATGACAGAATAATTTAGTAATGAGAATTAAATAATAATAAAATGGAACCTGATATAAATGACTTTACAGCAAGCAAATTTTCCAAAGCGTTTGATAAAATTGCAACAAAAACAACAAAAATAACGGGAAGCCCTTTTAGTTCAATCCTAGCGGTATTGATAATTTTGGTCTGGCTTGTAACCGGACCAGTTTTCCATTATTCCGATACGTGGCAATTGGTGATAAATACTGGAACAACTGTAATAACATTCATTATGGTTTTTATTATTCAACAGTCCCAAAACAAAGATACCGCCGCCCTTCATCTTAAATTAAATGAATTGATTGCCTGTGAGAAAAAAGCGTCTAATAGATTAATTGCAGTTGAAGATTTAACAGAGGAGGAATTAATTGTTTTAAAAAAATTCTACAGCAAATTAGGAAAACTATCAAAAGAGGAAAAAACATTGCATACTTCCCATTCACTTGATGAAGCGGAAGGCAATCATAAAAGCAAAATTGAACACCTGAAACTTTAAATATTATAAAAATGAAAACAAGAACTATTATTCTGAAAACATTTCTATTATTGATTTCAATTTCTTCTTTTGCACAAACCAATGATGAGCAATATGCAAAAGCATTAAAATTTAAACTTGCATATAATTATAAAGAGGCACTTCCACTTTATCAAGCGTTGCTGAAAGCGGATTCGAACAATGTTAATTATTTAACTGGTGCAGGGTATTGTTATGTAAAATATTCCTACTACTATTTGCCCGAAGCGGAAAAAATGAATTACTATAACACTGCTGGTTACCTTGCCCGAAAAGCCATAAAAATAAATGAAGCTTCGGCTGACGGACACGTAGTTTATGCAATGGCATTGGGTAGAATTTATGAAAATGCAAGTTCGAAAGTTAAGATAGGCAACTCTAAAGTAATAAAGGCGGAATTGGACAGATGTATTCAATTGAATCCCAAAATTGCGGGTGCGTATCATATATTAGGTCGTTGGCACCGAACTATTGCAGGATTTAACACATTTGAAAAGGTAATGATAAATTCCTTTTTTGGTGGTGTTCCTCCTGGCGGTTCGTACGACGATGCACTTAAATGTTTTTTGATGGCAATAACATTGGAACCTAAATTTATGCTCCATCAATACGAACTTGCAGAAACCTATTATGAAATGGGTAAAAAGGAAGAAGCGAAAACCTGGGCTAAAAAAGTAATGGACGGCACTCCATTTTGTGTGGATGATGAAAAAGCAAAAAAAGATTGTGCTGAATTAATAAAGAAATTGAATTGATACTCCCCGATTATTAAAATAATGGTGAAATAAATGTAACAATTAACTGTAAAGAGGTAGCTCCTTATCGCGCCCCGCTTACAAACGGGGCGCGATTTTTTTTGAGCAAGACCAAA
>CAILDT010000895.1 GCA_903833025.1 uncultured Bacteroidota bacterium
AATACCTCGCCCGTAATCTCTCACTCGCACTGTTTTATCTTTTATGCTGATGTCAATATTTCTGCCATTACCCATCACAAACTCATCAATACAGTTGTCAATCGTTTCTTTCAACAAAATGTAAATTCCGTCATCACCTGAAGAACCATCGCCTAACTTTCCAATGTACATCCCCGGACGCAAACGAATATGCTCGTTCCATTCTAAAGTACGGATACTATCTTCATTATATTTTGCTTCTTTTGCCATTGTATATATTTACACATTAAACCTAAAATGCATCAAATCACCATCATTCACCACATATTCTTTTCCTTCTACACCCATTTTACCTGCTTCTTTGCAAGCTGCTTCCGAGCCAAGTGTAATAAAATCGTTGTATTTAATTACCTCCGCTCTGATAAATCCTTTTTCAAAATCAGTATGAATAACTCCTGCCGCTTGCGGTGCTGTCATTCCTTTGGTGATAGTCCAGGCGCGAACTTCTTTAACTCCTGCCGTGAAATACGTTTGCAAATTTAAAATACGATATGCCGCTTTAATCAAATAATTCACTCCTGGCTCAGTCAATCCTATTTCACCTAAAAACATTTGACGCTCTTCGTACGTATCCAAACTCGCAATCTCTGCTTCCATTGCTGCAGTAATTATAAGTACTTCCGCATTTTCATTTTTCACTGCTTCTTTCACCGCATCCACGTATTTGTTTCCTGTTTTCACAGCTGCTTCATCCACATTGCAAACATAAAGCACTGGCTTTATAGTTAACAAACAACAATCGGCAACGTGTACCATATCATTCTCCGAAAGATTAGCAGTACGGGCAGATTTACCTTGTTCCAAAAGTTCTTTTATAACAGATAAAACCTCATATCCTTTTTTCGCATCCTTGTCGTTGCCTGTTTTTGCTTGTTTCTCCAACCGTTTCAGTTTGGTATCCACCGTTTCCAAATCCTTTAATTGAAGTTCGGTATCAATAATTTCTTTATCTCTAACCGGATTTACAGACCCATCAACGTGCACCACATTATCATCATCAAAACAACGCAACACGTGAATAATTGCATTGGTTTCTCTTATGTTTGCCAGAAACTTATTTCCCAATCCCTCGCCTTTGCTTGCACCTTTTACCAATCCTGCAATGTCAACTATCTCCACTGTTGTAGGCACAACACGTTCAGGGGTTACTAACTTTTCCAGTACCAACAGCCGCTCATCAGGTACTGTTATTACGCCCACGTTTGGTTCTATCGTACAAAAAGGATAATTAGCTGCCTGCGCTTTTGCGTTCGATAAACAATTAAACAAAGTCGATTTCCCTACATTCGGTAATCCCACAATTCCACACTGTAATGCCATATTTTTATTTTATATATTATTAGATTTCTCACTTGCTACCCCTCTTCGTTGAAGGAGGGATTATGGGGTGAGGTATTTTTTCAGCCCGCAAATATACTTAACCCAACACATTTTAAATCTTCTTATTTTGCTTTATTTAATAGAGTTTTCAACAATCAACTAATATTTTCAACAATCCGCCCCACTCCTTTATTAAATATTACTTTTGGTCAATTTTATATCAAAAACTTAGAATGACATCAACCACAGAATTAGAAAAAATTGTTCCCCAAGTACGCAGGGACATAGTACGTATGGTTCACGCAGTTAATTCAGGTCACCCCGGAGGCTCTCTAGGTTGTGCCGAATTCTTTGTTTCCCTTTATTTCGAAGTGATGAAACATAACCCAAAACAATTTTCAATGGATGGCATCGGCGAAGATATATTCTTCCTCTCCAACGGTCACATCTCTCCCGTATTTTATAGCGTTCTTGCTCGCTCCGGCTATTTTCCTGTTGCCGAACTTGCCACCTTCCGCAAGCTAAACTCCCGCCTTCAAGGTCATCCAACCACTCACGAAGGTCTTCCAGGAGTACGTATTGCATCTGGCTCTTTAGGTCAAGGTTTATCAGTAGCAATTGGCGCAGCATTAGCAAAAAAACTAAACAACGATTCCAACATCGTTTACACCCTTCACGGCGATGGCGAATTACAGGAAGGTCAAATATGGGAAGCCGCAATGTACGCATCAGCAAAAAAAGTAGATAACATCATTTCTACTATCGATATGAACGGACAACAAATCGATGGCTCCACCGGTAGCGTACTCCCAATGGGCAGCTTAAAAGCAAAATTCGAAGCATTCGGCTGGGACGTTCTTTCCAACGATAACGGAAACAACATATCCGCAATTCTCGAAACATTAACTATCGCCAAATCTCGCTTACACAAAGGAAAACCAATAATGATAATAATGAAAACCGAAATGGGCAACGGAGTAGATTTTATGATGCACTCCCACAAATGGCACGGTGTAGCTCCCAATAACGAACAACTGGCACAAGCTTTGAATCAAAACCCCGAAACCCTTGGAGATTATTAATATGAATAAGAAATTGATTAAGAAACAAACGTTACACCTTGGCACCCCTCCCCTTCCTTCAAGCAGAGGGGCTGGGGGTGAGGTCTCGAAGGCACTTATTACTTGTTTCCTTATCCTTGCTTATTGTTTTTCTTTATCTGCCCAAACCAAACCCATAAAACCCCTTACCCGTATCGAATTCGTCTTCGATGCCTCCTTCTCTATGTTCGGCAAATGGCAAAGCGGTATGAAAATGGACATAGCACAAAAAATGCTCTCTGAATTTCTCGACAGCATCAAAGACGTCGAAAACATCGAAATCGCACTCCGTTGCTACGGACA
>CAILDT010000896.1 GCA_903833025.1 uncultured Bacteroidota bacterium
ACATTCACCGGTGATTCAAAATACACATTTAGTAAATACCCCAATCCTGGTGTTTCCGGTGAAAAGACACCATATAAAGGCGAAACGATTACGTCTTTATTCATCTTACTTTGTTTGATTATACCCAATGGAAAATTGCCTGTTGGACTCTTTGTATAAACAATATCATTAGGTTTAACTAAATTATAATTATCTGTATTCTTAGCTGCAAATACTCTTCCCAAATGTTCAACTTGATTTATTAAACCTTTATGAACGGAAACTGAAAACACTTCTTCTTTACCTGTACTATTTAATTTATGTTCAAAAAGAACTTCACCTAATTTTCTTTTTTCCCATTTCGGATATACTTTACCATTCTCATCTTTAAACCTCAATACGCCCGAAAACAATTGTTGCATCACTCCTTTTTTGTAGTGTTCAAGCAATTCTTTTTTGCGGGTTAGTTGCTGTAGCTTTTCATCAACTGATGATAAAAATATTGCGATTTTTTGTTGCTCGGGGAGGGTGGGGATATTTAATTTTAATGTTTGTAATTGGCTAATGTATAAATGAACAACTGATGAGCCCTGTGCTAATCTTGCAATGTCAAATTTCTTATTGTTGTTTAAATAAAACGAAAGAAAAATTCCACTTAATGGAGAACGAATAATATTTAAATCTCCACCCAAAGCAACTCCGGATTTTAAAACACACGATGCTGTTGCAATATCAATATGGGTTTCGCCTGATGATGGAATAATTACATCATTAAACTCGCTTAAAAATAAATCATCTGCTTTTAAATTTGTCTTAGAAACAACTGTTGTTATCAGTTCATTATATGTTGTATATAATTCTCCATAACGAATACATTCTAGTTCACCGTCTTCAACTATATCAATTTTAGATATTCCTTTTCCTTTTTGAAATTCCGCAACATCTCCCAATTTCTTTTTCTCCCATTCCTCCTCAAACCCCTTAAACCTTAATTTAGGAATCAACTTTATTTTCTTCTGATATAATACTTTCGCTTCTTCCATAAGCTAAAACGGGGTATCTATTCCTAATTGTTTGCAATAATCGGCAATGGTGGCATCTGTTGTTTTTATTTCCTTTTCCAATTTTTTCAATTCGTTGGAAACTGCTGTTAAATCAATTGTTTCTTCTTCTTCAAATGTGTCCACGTATCGTGGTATGTTCAGGTTATAATCGTTTTCGGCTATTTCGCTCAACAATGCCTCGTGGCTGTATTTATCATTATTGCTGCGGGCTTTATAGGTGTTTATTATTCTATCAATATCCTCCGCACGCAATACATTTTGTGTTTTCACCTTTTCAAAATGTTGGCTGGCATCTATAAACAATACGCTTCGGCTCCGCTCAGCGTCCTTGTTTCTATCTTTCTTCAATACCAATATGCAGGTAGGTATTCCCGTACCATAAAATATATTGGCAGGCAAACCAATAACAGCATCCAGATAATTTTTTTCTTTTATAAGGTATTCGCGTATATGTCCTTCGGCACCACCACGGAACAGCACACCGTGTGGCAAGACGCAAGCCATTGTTCCGTTATCATCCAACTGATGTATCATGTGCTGCACGAAAGCAAAGTCGGCAGTGCCTTTGGGAGCTAATCGCCCATAAGCGGAATAACGTTCGTCACTCATAAATAGCGGGCTCGCGCTCCACTCGGCACTGAAAGGCGGATTGGCTACTATGGCTTCGAACCGCATATCAAAATGCTGAGGTCGTTCCAGCGTATCTTCATTTTTGATGTCAAATTTTTTATAATGCACATCGTGCATAATCATATTCATCCGGCAAAGGTTATAAGTAGTAGGGTTGCTTTCCTGTCCGTAAAACGCAGAAACTTCTTTCACTTCCTTTGCCACCCGTAATAATAACGAGCCGGAGCCGCAGGTAGGGTCGTACACACTTTTTAGTTTTGTTTTGCCTACAGTTACCAATCGTGCCAGCACCATACTTACCTGCTGTGGAGTATAAAACTCACCTGCTTTTTTGCCTGCACCGCTTGCAAACTTCCCTATCAGATATTCATACGCATCGCCAAGCACATCGCTTTCTGTATTTTCCAAATCAAAATCTATTTCATTCAAGTGCGAAAGCACTTTTACAATCAATTCGTTTTTATCATTTTCAGTTTTGCCCAGCTTTTGGCTTGTCAAATCAAGGTCTTCGAACAAATGCCCAAAATCTTCTTCGCTTTCGCTGCCCATTGTGCTTTGCTCTATATTAGTAAGCACCTTGGTTAAATCAGCAAGTATAAATTTTGTTTTCCCTTCCGCATTTCCTCTCCTTGCC
>CAILDT010000897.1 GCA_903833025.1 uncultured Bacteroidota bacterium
TATACTGCTGGTTATGACCGTCAAGGATCATACAAGTAGCTACAGTTCTAATGGGCGCAGAAGATAGTACGGCTATACCTTTGCCACAATACTCAACTAGATTATCGTGAACTTCACCAACGCCTGTGTTATAGATGTCAATGATTTGGTCTGCGCTAGTAACCGTATCGCCACCATAAGCCAATCTAGCCAGCACACGGCATACTTCGGCAGTTCTTTGGCTAATACCAGTTAGATCAGCTAATGTACGCTTGATGCCATTGTCTAAAACTTTATACGCATCATCACGGACACCAGTAGTGACTATCATTTGTACTGGCATATTGGCTTCAATAATGGCTTCTAAACGGTGTTGTCCGTCTAATAGCTTGCCTGATTGAGAAAATGCCACACCTTGATGGGTAGGAATCCACTCACCACGCTTAATCATATTGGCAAGTCCTGAAACCCACCAACCTCTCTTATTACGGTTATCGGTATTCTTTAATAAATACCCTTTCGCCATTTCAGGCGTTACAGTCTGAAATTGTGGGTTCATTTGCTGCTCCTAAAAATAGTTGAAAAATCATCAAAAATTGCTTTGAGTACGGGGTTTACATGAGTATTGCGTACAGGGTT
This sequence comes from uncultured Bacteroidota bacterium, assembly GCA_903833025.1. GTDB lineage: Bacteria > Bacteroidota > Bacteroidia > 2-12-FULL-35-15 > 2-12-FULL-35-15 > 2-12-FULL-35-15. The sequence goes on from CAILDT010000897.1 coordinate 619, forward strand.
TTTGCGTACGGGGGATGGCAGGCCACACGCAAAACGTAGATCACCAATTTCGTCTGCTGTAATAAATACCCCATCTTCGAGGTCTTTAAAGATGCGTTCCAAATGTTCTTGGAAGCTGTTGAAGTCTTGCTCTTGTTCACTCATTTGAGTTTCTCCTAATTTACACGGCTTATGCCGTATTTAGATATTAAGCCAACTTAATTAGGATAGCAATACTTTATTTGCAATATGTTGTAAAAATGTTAAGATAGCTGAATGGATAATACTTCAACACGCACGATGATTAAACTTTTGGGTGGGCCTACAAAAGTAGCAAACCTAGTAGGTGTAAGCGTTCCAGCGGTATCAATGTGGCAAAACGGGGTAATCCCTTATGACAAGCTGGTGATCCTTGCTGCTACGCTGGAAAAGGAAAGCCATGGCTTATGGTCAAGAAAACAGCTATTTCCTTTTTCTTATAAGATGATTTGGCCTGAACTCGATTGAAAAATATTACCCTGTGCTGTATTGATTCAGTACAGCCTGACAAAGCTAAAAAAGCAATGGACAGGTGCAAGGAATACTTTGATTTTGGCGGGGAAGTCTTTATAAATGACCCTCAAATCAGTAGCCGCCAAGCATATAGTAAATATATACTTCAAGAACTGCATAAACACATCAAAACGGACTTTGTTTTGATCGTGCAATGGGATGGGTTCATTATTAACCCTGACGCTTGGAGCGACCATTTTCTAGATTATGACTACATTGGGGCAGTATGGCCTTGGCATCCTATGGGTAGACGGGTAGGCAATGGTGGCTTTAGCCTACGCTCAAGGCAGCTTTGTAAATTGACTGCCAGCCCTGACTTTGTATATACAGATCACAATGAAGATGACCAAATTTGCCATTTAAACAGGGTTTTTCTTGAGAATCAGGGTATGCGGTTTGCCCCTGAAGAAGTAGCTAGGTATTTCAGTTTTGAGCGTGAACTGTCAAATATTAAAACTTTTGGCTTTCACGGGGATTTTAATTTTGAAAGACTTGGTATATAATCATGTTAAGCGGATTGAACCCCGTAGGAATATAACCAGCTAAAGCCCTTGAAGGGTAGTTTCTGAGCATTTTAGAAAGGCTGGCTGGTCTTTTCTAAAATGGGTTCAACTTAGAGATTACCTTTGAAGGGCTTTTTCTATTTCTGCTTGGTCTTGAGGGGTCGGCTAAAAACAACAGCTTTCAAGATACAAGTGCTACTGTGGGATAGTTGATGTAACAGCACACAAATCGGTGGCGAAGCTAGTGCCGATTCAACGAACGACTGGCGGGTTCTGTAACTCCGATGGAGCAGATTAAGGCGAATCTAGGTGGCTAGGTTCGTTCACCGAAAGAACAAACTTAAATACTTATTACTAATTAATGTAAAAAAACAACGGTAATAAAAAATATTTACTATTAAGTAAACTTAACATATACTTCACCTAGATTAACCTTTGGGGTCTTATATGACTTGGAATCTACGATTAGTAA
>CAILDT010000898.1 GCA_903833025.1 uncultured Bacteroidota bacterium
CCACACCATCACCCACGCCATCACCCAGATCGCCACATGGAAAGGTAATAAAAAAATTAGATGATCCTCGTATTATTAATTTTGAAGTAGGCGGCAAAGGAAAAAGCCGGAAAAATTATAAGAAAAAAGGAAATAAAACCAATAAAAGAAAAAGCCGGCGCCGCCATTAATCGTCACACATTCCTTTCCATATTTACACCCTTAAAGATTTAAAACCGTTCGCCGTAATAAATACAGGCATTCTTTGATTTTCGCCGTTTCTTTCTCCGGATTTTTTTTATATTCAGCAATCCCTTTCATCCGGTTGTAGGTCGCGTGTTCAATAAAATTCTCTTGCACTTCACCATACTTGGTTAAGATTTCTTTCATCTCTTTCTCATTAATTATCCCTTCATTGTTATACGACACCAGAATAAATTTGGCGCGCGTATTTTTAATCAAAGCGTCAAAAGCATCTTTGGCTTTGTTAGTGCTATTATATAAAGAAGCTTCCCAATTTAATGGCTGCCCGCGAAAAGTATTCGGAATTTCAATAGTCGTATCCCAATTATTGATGACATCTAATAAGAAATAGTAGATATGATAGGGATGTTTATTATACGGCGGATCATAATAGACTAGATCTAATTCGGGTATTTCTTTTACCCATTCATTGACATCTTTTTGAGAGATATTGACTTTGCAATCATTGACGGAAAATAGCGGCAAAGGCAATTCGATATTCTGCGTGATGCGTTTAATATCATTCTCATTTTTGCCGCCAAAATGGCCTATCTTATCTTTCTTATAAAAAGCCGCAAAATTCCCGCTGCAATTATTATGTTTCGAGGCTTCGACGAGTAAAGGCGCTAATAAATAAGGCCGGTATTCTTCCGGTACCTGATTTTGAATAAACTCTTGATACGTATCAATGCGCCGGCCGTTTTCTGTAGTATAATAGACCCGCTCACCTGCTTGAATATTATTAGTATCTTTTGGCGCCCAATGGTTTTGGATAAATTTGGTTTCAGAATTTGCTCTGCTTATATTTGTACTTACGTAAGCATTGGCTTTTTGTATATACTCAGAAATAACAAGTAAGGTTTCTTTACTCGGATTTGCTAAATAGCATTGATTGATCGTTTTACTATAGCCGGCTAAATCATTTACATATAATGCTGAAGCGTGATTTTTGAATAAACGAGAAACAACACCGGAGCCAGAAAAGCCTTCACCAATGGCTAATTTATCTTTACCGAGTATTGTTTTTATTTGTTGTAGCAGTGGTTCGATATGTGGGATGACTTTGCGCTTGTTTCCCATATAGGTAATAATTTGCTCTGTATAGTATTGTTCCGTATAGTATTGTTCCGTATAGTATAAGTCCATTATATTCATAACGTATAAATTTTTTAGAGAGATTTTATTTCATTTGTCAAAAAATTGAAAAGTTTTTCATAAATAATTGAAATGGTATTTACACACATATACAAAGTCAACCTATACAAAGTCAACCTATACAAAAGTCAAACTGAATTTACGAGAATGTCCGCCACAAATACCAATGAATTTATTTCGTCAATAATCTCTCTAGTGAAGAGAGATATTATTGATAAACTCTCGGTGAAATATGAGTTTTCAGCCGAAGAAGCTTTTACATTTCTGAATACACCAGAAGTCGTACAAGTGCAAGTCGTGCAACAGCCGGTGCAACAACAAACGAAAGAAAAGATCAAGAAGCAAGAAGCCAAAGAAGCCAAAGAAAAGAAAACCGCCATCCGTTTAGAAAAACTCAAGATAGCCGATGAAAGACGCCAAGCGAAAGCCGCCATACGGGAAGAAAAGGGAGAGCAAAAGGAAGAAGCCAAATTAGCAAAAGCCGCTCTCAAAGCCGCTCTCAAAACTGTAAAAAAAAACACAATTACGATTGACAAGAGTGAATTGTCTTTTACTACAGCGCAGGTAGAAATCATGACTGACGAAGAGTTACTAGAAAACTTTACAAAAGTTACCGGAACGACACACCTCGCATGTAATCATTGCCACTATGATAAAGTTGAACTGCCATTGTTTGTTAAAACGATTCGCCGCTGGTGTCTGAAGAAAGAAAACCGTGACCGACCACACACCGGAATGTTTAAAGAGATGCAAATTCCGAAAACGTGTGATCACCAAGCGGCTGCTAACCGGCTTAGACAGCCGTATTATACTAAAATTAGTAAGGCTACTACAGATAAACAATTAGCGGATCTGAAAAAAGCCAACACCCATTTGTTTGGACCTGACCGCAGAAAAAAAACAGTTAGAGCATAAATAATAATATAAAATATATATAAAAACATTTAAAAAAATAGTGGGGTGGGAAAAAAGTATTAGACTTTTTTCTTTCCTCTTAGTCGTCCCGCATTTCATTCCGTTCGGCAATAACCCCGCTAATAACCGTATTGGGAATATCGTGTAAATTCATAAAAGCCGATAAAGCGGCAATATCTTTCGGAAAACAGTCACCGCCAAAAGAAATTCGGCTATCTGTACCCGGTACTAAAGTATGGTACGGATTAATCCATTGATTTTTTAACATGAGATCTTTCACCTCATCGTAAGAAATAGACATTTGTTCACAGAGTAAATAAAGTTCAGTAAAAAATTGTATCTTCGTCGCATAAAAACTATTACAGCCTAATTTCATTAATGCGGCCGCTTCGCTCGTCGTAATAGAAACGGTGGCCGCCGGAAACAACTGATGATAAAAGCTTTTAATATATTCAGTTTTCCCTTCAGACTGCGCAGTAAAGCCGAGTACAATGTGTTCTTGCTTCGAGAAATCGCTGACGGCTGTCCGAGCGGATAAAAACTCGGGATTATGAACAATAAATAGCTCCGGATAAAGTGCGTTTATTTTCATACAATAGTCGGGCAAAATAGTCGATTTAATTAAGATAAGACCTTTATATTGACTTATTGCGAGAGCTTCTATTACCGTGTTGATTTCTTTCAAGTAATATGTTTTCAAGTGCGCGCTATAAGGGGTGGGTAAACAAAGAAAGAGTATATCTGTAGATAATAGTTTGGAGAAATCGTTTTCGCTACTCTTATGCTCGCTACTCTTATGCTCGCTACTCTTATGCTCGCTACTCTTATGCTCGCTACTCTTATGCTTATCATACACAGTGACATCGATGTCCTTTTTATTCATTAAAAATTGTAAAATAGCATTACCAACAAAACCTACACCACAAATACCGACTTTATACATATACACTATACATAGATAACAATATCATAATCGCTTACATCACATTTTGTGATATGCTTATCCATGTCTTTTGGTGGGTGCTTCGTATCAATATAGATACAATCGTCATAAATATAATCATCATCCGTCACTCCTTCGGTCACGCCCTCCAGCGCCAGTTTGATTTGCCGTGTCTTCCCCCATTTAATCACATCCATACAACTGATTGAATAGACATAAATAATTAAATTTATTAAACTGCCCAGCGCATAAAAAAATATATAAGAGAGAAAATAGTATAAAGTATTGAGAAAAGACAATGGTCTAATAAAAACAGGTATAATAATTAAAGCATAAAACAAGGGCAATAAAATGACCGAGCTCAAATAAAGCATCAACATAGAGGGCTCCGTGATAATGGTTTTGAGAAACAGAACCGTCGCAATAAAAATAAAAGGCGAAAAACTATAAGTACATACATTAACCAATGCCGAAATCCGTTCGACGAAAACAATATTCGGCAAA
>CAILDT010000899.1 GCA_903833025.1 uncultured Bacteroidota bacterium
AAACAACTATTCTCTTTATCTTCGTCCAAAAATAAAACTATGGATACCAACCAACAACGCAACCCCTGGAAAACCTTAAAATCGGAAAAGGTATATGATTCCCCTTGGATAGGACTCACAAAACACGATGTGCTGAACCCGAATGGGAATCCGGGAACGTATTCGGTGGTGCATTTTAAGAATATTGCGTTGGGTGTTTTGCCGTTGGATGAGGAGTATAATACGTGGATTGTGGGGCAGTGGCGGTATCCGATAAATGAGTACAGTTGGGAGATTCCGGAGGGTGGTGGAAAACGGGATGTGCCGCCGATTGATTCGGCTAAGCGTGAATTGCTTGAAGAAACAGGTATTACAGCGGGTAAGTGGACGAAGGTGCTGGAAATGTATTTGAGTAATTCGGCGAGTGATGAGTTTTGTATTCTCTACATTGCGCAGGATTTAACGTTTGGTGATGCCGAGCCGGAGGATGAGGAGGAGTTGGTGTGCAGAAAACTTCATTTTGATGAGTTGTATAAAATGGTGGAGGATGGCGAAATAACTGATAGTTTAACTGTCGCTATTGTTTTGAAGGCAAAAATATTGATGCTGGAGGGGAGGATTTAAGTAGCTATCGTTTTTGCGAGGAACGAAGCAATCTATAACTATTATTTGTTTGAGATTGCTTCGTTCCTCGCAATGACGGAAGGGGCAATGAGGATAGAAATAAATTTCTGAAGAAGTTTATTTTATTTTTTTAGTATGGGCAATGTGATGGAAGAACTGTTTTTTGCATCGTGATAAATATGAATGGTTGATTTCACAAAATCTTTTTCGTCGCAATGATATATGTCCAAAAACTGTTGCGGATTGCGGTCGACCAACGGAAACCAAGTGGATTGTATCTGTATCATTATTCGGTGTCCTTTCTGAAATGTATGTGCCACATCGGGTAATTCAAACTTTACTTCTGTAATTTTTCCGGGAATGAATGCTTCCGGTTTCTCAAAACTGTTTCTGAATTTACCTCGCATCACTTCTCCACGTACCAACATTTGATAACCGCCCATCGGATATTTGTCATCTTTTGAATATTTGAAATTATCGGGAAATAGATCAATTACTTTCACAATAAAATCGGCATCGGTTGTTGAAATGCTGACTAATAAATTTGCAATTACGGGACCTGTAAGTGTTATGTCTTCGGTGAGTGTGTCGGTTTTAAACTCTATTACATCTGGTCGGCGGGAAGCGAAACGTTGGTCGTCGGTCATATATTCTCGGGTGCGCCCTAGATGAACGTCTTCGGTGTAAGGTACTGGTTTGGCGGGGTCGCTGATATATTCGGACGAACTGTTTGTGGAAGTTGGTTTTGCGAACGTTAGTTTTTCATTATCGTTCAGATAAATTGGTTTTGATTCCATATTTGCGGGGGGCCATTGGGCAAACTGTTTCCAGGTGTTTTCACCGGAAATAAAAATAGTTGCTTTGGCTATGTCTTTAATATCTCCTTCACCTTTCAGGTAATAATCGAAGAAAGGCATTTCTACATATTTATAATAAAATTCGGAAACACCTTTTCCAAATTGAACATTGCCTAAATGACTTCCTTCGGAACGTGCCCAGCCACCGTGAAACCAAGGACCAACACATATTTTATTTGTTGTTGCCGGACTTTGTTTTTCTATTGTTTTATAAGTGTTCCAGGCACCCCAGCAATCTTCGGCATCAAACAAACCACCTGTGATAAGTATGGCAGGTTTTATGTTTTTTAAATGATAAGTAACAGTATGTGCTTTCCAAAATTCATCATAGTTGGGGTGGTTCATTTCATCATTCCAGAATTTCATTGAGTCGCCCATATAGCGTTTGGTAAGGTTTTTCAGGGTTGCTTCTTTTAAATAGAAAGCATAATTATCTTGCGAATTAAAATTAAATCCTTTTGCATTTTCTGTAGTTGGCTTTGGGCGAGGTTTACCGAAACTATAATCGAAACCAAAATCATCCATCATAAAAAAAGCACCGTTGTGATGTACGTCGTCACCAATAAACCAATCGGTTACAGGTGCCTGCGGACCAACCGCTTTTAGTGCAGGGTGTCCGCAAAGGGCAGCCATTGTGGAATAAAATCCGGGATAAGAAATTCCGCTTACACCGACATTGCCATTGTTTGTTGGAATATTTTTTATCATCCAGTCTATTGCATCATAGGTATCGCTTGCTTCATCCACATCATTCTTTGTTTTTTTATTTTCGATGTACGGACGAATATCTTCAAACACGCCTTCGCTCATATACCTGCCTCGTACGTCCTGTGTAACCACAATATATTTTTGTTCAAAATAAATTTTTGTATTTCTGCTCCATACGTTTTTAAATTTCTCACCATAAGGAGCGCAGGAATAGGGCGTTCTTGTGAACATAATCGGATATTTTTTTGTGCTGTCTTTTGGGATATAAATGGAAGTGAACAGCTTTACACCATCACGCATTGGTATCATCCGTTCTATTTTATAGTAACTGTTTACTATTTCAGCCGAATCAGGATTTACTCCAATAGCATTTAAAGTAGTTTGAGATTTTACTGAAGTAATGATTATTACTAATAAAAAGAGAGTTGTAATTTTTTTCATAGTGTTTATTATTTCGGGGATGTTATTCTTTAATAAATTTCTTTCTGGTGACTTCAGTACCAATTTTTACTTCAATAAAATAAATTCCATTTTTAAGATTAGCAATATTAATTACCAATTTCTGATTCGCCAATTCAGATTGAAAAACAATTTGCCCTAACACGTCAACAATTTTCACTGAGGATAAATCACTCCATAAGATAGTTTGATTTGTTTCAATTGATAATATATTACTGGCAGGATTAGGATAAATAGAAATATTGTTTTCGCTCAACTCTGCAACTTTTGTAGGCAAACAAGATTGAACAGTAGGTGGCAATTCGGCAAGAGGATATAATCTAACATTGTCCAGAATAAGCTCTGTGCAGGGGATACAGATATGTCCCCAGTTAGTAAATTTAACAGTGTGTGAAGAGGAAGTAGCTACAAACTCAATTAAAAAACGAGTGCCAATTAAACCAGGTTGTGTAGGTTTACATCTCAGGTAAGTGTAACCAAAGCCAATATCAACGCCGAACACACCATTTTTAGTCCATCCATTAGTTTGGGGCTCACCACCCGCCCAAAATTCGAGCACATAAGTATTTCCAACTGTTAATCCGCTCACTGTTTGCGAAACACTAACACCGGTGCTACCACCATAAAGCACATCATTGGTAGGGTATCCAGCAGGAATATTATTTACGGTACAATTAGAAACGCTTAAACAAGAAGTATCATTATAAACAGATGAGCACGCAGAAGCTTGGCTTCCATTACCAAAATAAAGAGCTTTGGTACCATCGGCAACCACTGTAAACGTATTATCATCAATACTTATATATGTACTTGTGCCGCCGCCTGTACAAATCCAATTGGGCAAAGCGCAGGAATAATATTGCGAAACAGGACAAAAAGAACTTGAGTATTGATTTGAAAGACACGTTGTGTTTTCAAACCCACCATTCACAATCAAGTTATTTACCGCGCCTGCAATAGAATCATTTTGGTTAAAACACTGCACACATAGTATCTGTGCGAATGAAAATTGAATTGATACAAAAATCAATAACGAGATAAGTAGATGTTTTTTCATTTAGTTAAGTTTAAATTATTTTTGCAAAGATATATATAAAGGACAAAAAAAAATCCCGTTTCGAATTAATCGAAACGGGATTTAATAAATTCAATTGAAATTATTTTTTTACAATTGTTTGATTGAACAATGAGTTATTGTCCATATCAAGCACTCTCACAAAGTACATACCTGTTTGGTATTCTCCGATATTAGTTTTAATAGAAGATTCACCAGCAGCAACAGGATATTTTTGTTGAGCAACTTTATTACCGGTAATATCATACACTTCCACAATAATATTATTATCCACCAAAGTATTTACATCAATAGTAAATTCCGATTCGGCAGGGTTTGGATACATACTGAAACCTATTTCACCTGATGGAGAAATAGTCATTGATTTATTGTTGTTGTTATTATTTGTTGGCATACAACTTACACTTGTAGTAAAATTTGTAGCTGCACTTGCTCCACAAGAACCAAAAGCTTTAACGGAAACGATTCCATTTGAGCCAGCCCACGATGTATTAATATCACTTGTACCTTGTCCTGTTATCAGTACATTTCCACTAGGCAACGTCCAAGCATAACTAGTAGCACCCGCTGTACCAGATGTCGTAAATTCAACTGGAAAACCTGCGCACCAAACACTTGGGTTTGCAGTAATAGCTCCAGGTGTAGGTTCAAATTTATTTATAACAAATGATTTTGAATTACTGCTTCCACAAGCGTTATTAGCTACCACACTTAAAGTAGTGGTTGTTAGTGTACTCAAAAAATTAACAGTAGTGTTATTAGTAGTACTGCTAGAAACAGAAGCATTTTGACCTGTTACCGCCCACGTATAACTAGTTGCTCCAGAAGAACCTAATGTAAGATAATTTGCAGTTGTTAAATTACAAGCATTATTTGGTCCTGAAATTGGAGCAGGAGAAGGCGGTACTTTTTGAACCAAAGTTAATACAGCACCACCTCCAAGTAAACTACCACATCCGTTTACGGACATTACATGTAAATTACCTGTAATAAATGTTGATGCAATGGAAGCGTTAACTGAAGTAGTTCCGTTTCCGGATGTAATGGTTACGCCATTTGGTGCTGTCCAAGTATAAGAGTTTGCACCTTGAACCGGAGCAATTGAGAATGTTCCACTTGAACCACCACAAGCTGCAGTACTTGTAATAATTCCTGGTACCGCAGGTTTTTTATCCACTGCAAGAACAGACGCAGCAGATGTACCGCAACCATCTGTGTAAGTACAGGTTACGTTTCCAGATACCGTACCAGCCGAAACGTGGCAAGTAATTGAATTGGTTCCTTGTCCTAAATTTATACTTAAACCTGTTGTCCCGGAAGGTACTGTCCAAGTATAACTTGTAGCACCTGGTACCGAATCTACGGTGTAAGTAGCATTAGACATCAAACATAAAGCCGTAGGTCCTGTAATTGGTCCTGGCGTTGCAGGATTACCAGAACATTGTGCTACTGCATTTGTACTTAATAACACGCCTATGGCTAAAGTTATCATTGAAATTGTTTTTGTAATTGTTTTCATAGTTTGTTTTGGTTTTTTAGATCGGAAGAGCACACGTCT
>CAILDT010000900.1 GCA_903833025.1 uncultured Bacteroidota bacterium
ATTCATAAAACAGAACTTAAAAAACAATCTAACTTTAAACTGTACCCGAATCCGAATACAGGAACAATGACGTTGGATTATAATATTGAAGGAACTGATTTAGCTTTATTTTGTATTTATGATATTGCAGGCAGGTTGATAAAACAACAAACTTTGAATTCGCAAAATAATACAATGTTAATTGATGCGCAAGAACTAAAGGGAGGCGTTTATTATTATTTAATAAAACAAAACAATGTAAATTTAAAAACAGAGAAACTAGTAATTGTGAAATAATAATTTTTTAGAACTAAAACCTTTGCATATTTGCAACGGTTTTAGTTTTTTAAAAATGAAAAGGATTATTACATATCTTTCTTTTGCTTTGCTTATATTGATTTCAATACAAGGTGAATCCCAAATAAATTTAGTGCCGAACTGGAGCTTTGAAAACTATATTTCCTGCGATTCGATGCCTGGAGGCATTCAAGCAGGAAATTTCCCTCCTTGGGATAGCCCAAATGGTGGAAATCCGGATGGAATGAATTTTAATTGCCCCTATCCATATAGCTACCGTAATGTATATGGATATCAAGTAGCACGTACAGGTGTTGGATATATAGCAAGTGGGGTTTTTATGGTAAATAATCAACGGGAATATCCACAGGTTGAATTAGACAGTCAATTAGTTGCCCAACGACATTATTGTGCATCCTTTTATGTAAGTTATAATAACAAATTTAAAATAGCTTGTAATAACATAGGAATGTATTTTTCCAATAATCACATTTCTATTACTGCACCAAATTGTTTGAATTTTATTCCACAAATAAACGATACTAATATAATAAGTGATACCTTAAACTGGACTTTGATTTCAGGAGAATACATTGCACAGGGTGGAGAAAGCTATATAATATTAGGCAATTTTTATCCCTACTCATTAACAGATACAATTCACTTTAATAATACTGGTTCGATTGGAGCAGCAGTATATTATATTGACGATGTAAGTGTGTATGCAATAAAAAAAGTGGATGCAGGGGAAGATAGTATAATAATATGCAAAGGCGCAAAGGTAAAATTAGGAGGGATAAATACAGAAGGAGTAAGCTATAGGTGGCAACCAACTGTTGGATTAAATGATAGTACTATTGGCAACCCAATTGCAAGCCCTGACAGTACCACTACTTATTACGTTATTCAAACAACGCCTTGTGCTATAACAACAGATAGTATAAGAGTTGTTGTTAAATATTGTCCGCCTCCTGTTGCACCTGTACTTTTTTCAGTGCCAACGCTATTAGCCGTAGGTAATGTTTTCAAAATAAATGGGCTACAAGCTAAAACAAAGTTAAATTTATATAATGCACTTGGGCAAATAGTATATAAAACAGATGACTATGATAATTTGTTAAATACATCGTCTTTTAGTTCAGGCATCTACTTTTATAATATACAAGCGGACACAGGAGAAACGCAGAGAGGAAAAATAATAATGATAGAATAAACTTGATGGTTAATATCAAAATCCTTCTGTTGGAGGAAACGCAGTGTTTCAGGCACGTACACTGCTTTGGATAGATGTAAATGATAATGCTGATGCACCTGAATACAACTGATGATACCACCTATCAACATTTTTACAACTATACCCAAAATAAAAACACAGGTAAATTTCAGGAGGTACAACATTTAATAGATACCATAAATGGTAACCTTGCTACTGCAA
>CAILDT010000901.1 GCA_903833025.1 uncultured Bacteroidota bacterium
ATGAAAAAACTTTTACTCTTTATTTTCACCCTTTCTGCGTTACATAGTTACGCGCAATGGAATGTGGTGAACACTGGTACCGTGCAGGATTTATATTCTGTAGATTATTATTCGGCTACTGATACGTGGATTGGGTCGTACAATCAGTTTGTTAAAACTACTAATGGCGGTACTTCTTGGTCGGTTGTAAATCCGTTGCTGGATAATACCAGCATAACTATTGCACCTGCAAATATGTATGATATTGCGGTAACAAGCCCTACTAATGCTATTGCGGCTGGTTTTTATTTGCTTGGTAATGTCGATTATCTTTTAAATACCACTAACGGCGGTGCTAATTGGAACTATGCGTATCAGAATAATACCGTGGGGTTGCCGCGTTATTTTAATGCTGTGGATGCAAGTGGTAGCAGAGCGGTTGCTGTGGGTAACGATTTGCAAATTGCAGTGAGTAATAATGCTGGTGCTACTTGGAGCATTGCTGTAAGCGGTATTAATCACTTGCTGAGTGATGTTAAATTTATTTCGTACGATACTGTTATTGCTGTGGGTACTAACTATGTTTTTAAATCGAATGATGGTGGCACAACTTGGAGCAACCCTCCTGTAACGGCTAATTTTACAATGCTTGCGTGCGCGCACAATGTTGTATATTGTACCAAAGGCAATGCTGCTGCGTTGTACAAATCTACTAACTATGGTACCAATTGGGTGAGTATGAGTTTGCCGTTTGCTAATACTTCTTACGGTGCAATATATGCTATAACTAAGGATACGCTTATAATTGCGGCTACTAATGGGGTTTATATTTCTAAATCGGGCGGACAGTATTGGGAGAAATATGTGTTGCCGAATTATCAGCAGATAAATATGTTTGACTTCTTGAATCCTACAACTGCTATTGGTGTTGGGATGGGCGGGTATGTTATTAAAACAAGTAACTTTACTAATTGCGCTTCGTTGCCGATGAGTAGCTTCACTGTTGGTGGTGTTGCGAATCATCATTGTTTGGGCGATTCGGTAGTGATGACGAATACTACGCCTCCGCTTGCGGGTTATACGTATCAATGGAATATAAACGGAACGCCGTTTGGCAATGGCTACAATGCAGGAGTGGTGGTTACTACAGAAGGTACCAACACCATACAACTTATTGTAAGTAATAGTTTCGGCAGCGATACTACTACTACCACCATTAATGTAATAGGGCATACGGTTAACCCGTTTACTATTACTGCCAATCAGGATTCGGTATGTGCCGGCACTATGGTTGGGTTTAGCATTAATAATACGGTGAGTGGTATTACGTATCAGCTTCGCAAAGGATTTCAAAACATTGGCGCTGCGCAAAGTGGAAACGGTGGAACGCTTAATTTCTCTTATTCCACTGCTATTTCCACAGCAACTACTTTTAACTTTAAGGCAGTAAAAACAACAGTTTGTTTTACTGATTCGTTGATACAAAACAAAACGATAACTATTGTGAGTAATCCTATATCGCTGCCTGTGAGTTGTATTCCGCCTACGTCGTATTGCGGAACAATGGGAATAACCAACGTTACTTTCGGGCAAATAAATAATACAACCAGTGCGTTGGTAACAAATTACTTCGACTACTCTTGCTATCAGCATACAGATATGGTGTTTGGTATTTCGTATCCTATCTCTGTAACAGTTACTAACAATGGCGAACAGAACGTAGCAGTATGGGTTGACTTTAATCACGATGGAACATTTAGCTTACCCGAAATGGTGCTGAACGGAGTAACGAGCAACTTTGTGTTTACTGGAAACATTACTATTCCGGCAGGTCAGTTGGTGTTTAATCAGAATGTAAGAATGCGTGTAATGAGCGACCAAAGCGGTTTGGGAAGTTCGGATGTATGCGGAGCGTTTGGTCCTTGTGGACAAGTGGAGGATTACGCAGTGCGAATATTAAATGCGCCATCGCCACCTACTCCTACGTTTAGCACTAACTTAACCTATAGTTGTGCTACCAACGTGGCGTTTACCAACACTACAACCAATGCTACTTCTTACTCTTGGAATTTTGGTGATGGCTCTGCAACGTCTAATTTATTTATACCTACACACAGTTATTCGGTTGCAGGCACATATACTATTTCACTTTCTGCTTGTAATCAATACGGATGCAACACGGTTACACATACGGTAACTGCTACTATACCGCAAACACCTGTACCAAGTTTGTGTAACCCTTCGAGCTTAACAACTTGCTATGGAAGTACGAGACCTTTTATAGATTATTTGCAATTCGGTAGTCAGTTTTTTACAAGCTTGAGTGGCTCGGTACACGATATAACTTGTACAGGGCAGTTTCATTTGGTAGAAGATTCCATCTATACATTCGCAGTAAATTGCAACAACAATAGTTCGGGCGATTATTTTGTTGTTTATTTAGATTTGAATAATGATGGTATATTAGGTTATCCTTCCGAATCGTTGATGGGCGGCTCTGCACAAAACGTAGTGATTAGTAATACAGGAACAAGCATAGTAACTATAATATTACCAAACTATGGTGTGGATAGTGTGCCATTACGAATGCGAATGGCAATAAGTGATAATTTTATCAATAGCGAATGTAGTATTCTTTGTGGCGATTATAAAGACTTTACGGTGTTTCTTTCTCCGCACCCGCTTACTTCATTATTTGTTTCTAACAATCAATCTATCTGTATGAGCCCCGATTCAGCGGTGGTTCACTTTACTGATAACTCGCACGGTGCTACTTCGTGGCTTTGGAACTTTGGAGATGGAAGCACATCTACCTTGCAAGACCCAGGGAGTCATACCTATACCACAGCCGGAATATATACCGTTAAGCTATATACCAGCAATGGAGTTACTACGGATAGCTGTGTTCGGGTCAATTACATAAATGTAAAAGCTGCGTTAGCAGTGCCGCCAATTACATTAAATACAAACATACTTTCTACAATTACCATTGCTACACATTATCAATGGTATAGAAATAATTCAACTGTTGGGATGACGATGGATACATTGGCTGGATTTACAATGACGTTGCCCGGAACGTACAAAGTAATTGTTACTAATAGCAACGGATGTACTACTACTTCGGGCAACTTTTATAACGCTCCGCCAGTAGTAAGTTTTAATTGTTCGCCTACTACATTATGCGGTAGCACTGCAACTATACTAAACAATGTGTCAACCAACTCAAACACGTTTACTATTTATTGGGGCGATACCACACAAACTACTTATAACGGAACAGGCACTCCCACTCATACATACACGTATCCAGGAATATATACAGTGAAGATGGTGGGTTGCAATACTATTTATTGTGATAGTATGACGTACACAAATTATATTACTGTTAATGCAGCACCTGTTATTCCAGTGGTTACTAATGTAGGCAATGTGCTTTCAACAACCGCTATTGGCACGGCTTATCAATGGTATAAAAACAATGTGCTGATAGCTGGAGCAACTGCAACATCTTATACTGCTACTATTGATGCGCTGTACAAAGTGAAAGTTACAACAGCAGGTTGCAACGCTACTTCGCTCAATTACGGATATTATCCTCCGCATATAAGTTTTACTGCGGATACACTTTCATTCTGCAACTCTTCTGCAACAACTACCTTCACAAGTACAAGTACAAATGTTACTACTTACCTCTGGGATTTTGGTGATGGAAATACTTCCATATCAGCTAATCCATCGCATACTTACAATGGTTATGGAACTTACACTGTAAAGCTTGTTGGTTGCGATTCCATTGGTTGCGATAGTTTAACGCATACAAATTATGTTACGCTTAATGCGGTTTCTAATACAGTAACATCCATCTCTCCAATAGGAACAACCAATGTTTGTAACCTTGATACGGTGCATTTAATTGGAAATTATACGGCAGGTAATACCTATCAATGGAGAAGAAATAACATTTTAATTAACGGTGCAGTTGATACGGCATATAATACAACACTGTCGGGAGCATATACGTTGATTACTACTAATGGTGTTGGTTGTGTTGCGGTATCAAACATTGCCACTGTATTTGCTGATACCAGTTGTGTATGGCCCGGCGATGTTAATGGCGACCATAACGTAACTAATACTGATATGTTGCCGATTGGTGTTTATTATTCGCATACTGGCACACCACGAAGTATTGTAAGTAATGCTTGGCAATCGTATCCAGCGACAGATTGGGGAGTAATTGAAAACCCAAATCACATTGATTTAAAACACGCCGACTGTAATGGTGATGGTGTGATTGACAACAATGATATGGTTGCAATCAATCAAAATTTTAATCTAACGCACGCAATTACTGCATATTATAATGAAGAAAAAACAAACGCCCCCGATATTTATTTTGTTACCGGTAGCAGTACTTATAATGCAGGAGATGTAGTAGATGTAGATGTTTGGGTAGGTTCATCAGCATTGCCAGCAAGTAATTTATATGGAGTTACATTTGATATGAGCTATACAGGAGCACTTGTTCAGCCGGGTACTGCCAGTCTTATTTACACGCCTTGTTGGTTTGATACACCTGGTGTAGATGCACTCACGATAGGACAAATAGATACAGTTGCTCACGTTGCGTATGGTGGTATTACCCGTATTAATCATATTGGAATGAGTGGATTTGGTAAGGTGGCTACGTTTCAGTTTACTGCTAATTATAATATATCGAGCGGTACGTTTATGTATTTCAACTTTACTAATTATACGGCAGATGATACAGCAGGAAATCTTATTAGTTTAAATCCTTTAAATTCATTCGTGTTTCTTAATCCGTTTGCTACAAGTGTAACAGAAACAAATACGATTCAAGGTGTTTCTATTTATCCGAATCCATTTACGGATGAAACAACTATTTCATTTAAGGAAGAACAAAAGCACACAATTATCAGAATTACAGATGTGCTTGGCAAAGAAATAAAAACTGTCATTCTGAGCGCAGCGAGGAATCTAATAATTGAAAAGGGCGATATGGAAAGAGGGGTCTATTTTATGGAGATAACCGACGAGAATAAAAATACGGTGAATAGAAAAGTGGTGGTGCATTAGAAATTACAAATACGAAAAATCTTATTCATCATTCATTAATGACTAACAACCAACTTTGTATTTAGTCTTTTGTTACCTACATCAGCAGTAATAAAATAAATTCCGTTTGATAAATCCTTAATATCAATAGAAGTAAGATTAGCATAAGTTGTAATTGTTTTTACTAATTGTCCGTAGTTATTAAAAATATTAATTGTTACTTTCTGATTGTTTAAATTACTAAGATTAACAATTACATTATTTGACGCAGGGTTTGGGTAAGTTGTTAACGAATTATTTTCTGCAACAACTTCTTTAATTCCAACCGTGCAATTCATCGGGTAAGCGAAAGAACAGGTAGAATGAGAGATGCCATCTCTGTAATAAACAGTGCCTGTAAAGGCAGTACCCAAACTATCTAATGTAGTTGGGATACTGTGAATAACAGTATCTCCTGCTAATTGAGCAAAAAAGAAAAATGCAGTATCTTTATTACCAACGGTATCACCGGCAGCATTAGTTACAACTACAACAGGATAATTAATATTTAAAGTATCACCGTTAAAAACAGTTACTTTTAGGGTATTAACACCAACAGTATCAATGGTTATACTAAGCACACAAAAATTGGAACAGGTTATAGTTTGTGCTCTGCTGGAAGAAATAATCAAAAATGATAGTGCAAATAAAAGAGTAATTTTTTTCATATTAGTTTTAAATAAATTTCGGCAAAGGTACATAAAGTATTAAACACCGTATTGAAACATTAATTTGTAAGTTTGTAAAAAAATATAAAATGATATACGACAAACATATATTTATCTGCATTAATCAAAGGGCAAAAGGTGCTGAACGAAAAAGTTGTGGCGAAGCGCACGGAATGGAAATAGTAGATGCTTTCAAAAAGAAATTAAAAGAAAGAAACCTTACTATTAAAGTAAGAGCGCAAAAGGCGGGGTGTCTGGATATTTGCGATTTTGGGCAAACGATTGTTGTTTATCCCGAAGGAATATTTTATGTAGGAGTTGAATTAAATGATATAGATGAAATTATAGAACAGCACATAATAAATAATGTACCTGTAGAGAGATTAATATTGGATAAAACAAAATTGAAATGAACTTTACTGATATTTCTCCATTTATAAATCGGCTGGATTTAATAAAAGATACAGCCGATCAAATCATTAAAGATTTTGATATGTTTGGGATGGAAATAAAATTTTCGGGCAATGCGTACAATGCCTATGAGGAATTGTTTGACCAGATAGAGCCCCATATTGATAAACTAATAGGTAGTAATCAAAAAAAATTTATGGGGATATTATATCGGATAGATTTAAGCGATGTGCAAATAAAAAAAGCTGTTAATGAGAATTTGTCCGAACCATTTACTTCTATTATTACAGATTTAATAATAAAACGCGAATTGCAAAAAGTAGTGATTCGTAATCACTATAAAACAAAATAATAGTTTCCTTTTTTTAAGTTAAATATCTTACTTTTGCAATCCTAAATAATCGTAAAACAAACAATGGATAAATTTTCGTACTTAGGTAATGCGGATACGGTGGCGATTGAAGAATTGTTTCAGCAGTACTTAAAAGATAGTAATTCGGTGGAAGCTGATTGGAAACAGTTCTTTTCAGGATTTGAATTTGCACGTAAAAACTATGAAAATACTGGCAAGATACCCGAAAATGTTTCAAAAGAGTTTAATGTAATCAATCTTATTAATGGTTATCGTTCGCGCGGGCATTTATTTGCACAAATTAATCCGATAAGAAAGAGAAGAGACCACAGCCCAACTCTTGATATTGAAAATTTCGGGTTAACACAAGCGGACTTAGAGACTGTTTTTCACGCAGGTTCACAAATAGGCATCGGTGCTGCAAAATTGAAAGATATTATTGCACATTTAAAACAAACGTATTGTCAAACCATCGGTGCGGAGTATATGTACATTCGTATTCCGGAGATGATACATTGGCTGCAAACGAAGATGGAAGGCAGTAAAAACACACCTGATTTTTCTCGTTATGAAAAGTTAATGATACTTCATAAATTAAATCAGGCGGTAGTGTTTGAAAATTTTCTGCATACAAAGTTTGTTGGTCAAAAACGTTTTTCCTTAGAAGGTTCCGAGTCTTTTATTCCTGCCTTAGATGCCGTTTGCGAAAAGGGCTCGGACTTGGGTATCGAAGATTTTGTAATAGGAATGGCGCATCGAGGAAGGTTGAATATCCTAGTAAATATTTTGAATAAAAAGTACGAAGATGTTTTTTCGGAGTTCGAAGGATTCTTATCCGATGATGCTGAATTTGATGGGGATGTAAAATACCATATGGGATTTTCAAGTGATAGAATAAGCACCAACGGGAAAAAATTTCATATGAGTTTAACTCCTAATCCATCGCATTTGGAAGCAGTTAATCCTGTAGTAGAGGGTATATCCAGAGCTAAAATGGATTGGATTCATAAGGGAGATATTAATAAAGTTTGTCCTATTTTGATTCACGGAGATGCTGCATTAGCAGGACAAGGCATCGGTTATGAATTGTTGCAGATGTCGCATTTAGATGCTTACAGAACTGGGGGAACGGTGCACGTAGTGCTAAATAATCAAATAGGATTTACTACTAATTATTATGATGGTCGTTCGAGTACCTATTGTACTGATGTAGCTAAAGTAACCCTTTCGCCAGTGTTTCACGTAAATGGAGACGATGTGGAAGCGGTAGTTTTTGTTACTCAATTGGCAATGGAGTTTCGTCAAAAATTTCATCGCGATGTTTTTATTGATGTAGTATGCTACCGTAAATATGGGCATAACGAGGGAGATGAGCCACGTTTTACTCAACCGATTTTATATAAATTAATAGGCACACATCCAAATCCAAAAGAAATATATGTTGATAAATTAGTTTCGCAGGAAATTATTGATGATAATTTTGCTAAAGAAACGGAGAAGAATTTCAGAGATACTTTACAAGAAAAATTAGAAGAAGCGAAACTTAGAGCTAAAACAAAAATTACGTCCTATTTGAAAGGTGAGTGGGAAGGGTTTGGTGAAGCAAATGAAAACTCGTTTGATAAATCACCAGTGACAGGAGTGGATAAAAAAATATTTTTGGACATCGCAACTAAAACTGTTCAATTACCAAAAGGTAAACAAATATTTAATAAAATTCAAAAACTGTTTGACGACCGAGTAGCAATGATTGCCAACGACAATTACGATTGGGCTATGGGCGAACTGATGGCGTATGCAACATTGATGAATGAAGGACACAATGTGCGATTTACAGGGCAAGATGTGGAACGCGGAACTTTTTCGCATCGTCACGCTGTTGTAAAAATAGAAGATACGGAAGAGAAATATATTCCACTAAATAATTTTGGAGCTAAAGGAAGATTCGACATTTATAATTCTTTGCTATCAGAATATGCAGTGTTGGGTTTTGAGTTTGGTTATTCATTAGCAGCGCCACGTGCATTAACTATTTGGGAAGCACAGTTCGGTGATTTTTTTAATGGTGCACAAATCATCATTGACCAATTTATTACTTCTGCAGAATATAAATGGAAACGAATGAGCGGCTTGGTAATGCTATTACCACACGGTTACGAAGGAATGGGTCCAGAACATTCGAGTGGAAGAATGGAACGTTTTTTAACTCAATGCGCTGAAAATAATATGCAGATTGTTAATTGTACAACACCTGCTAATCAGTTTCATATAATAAGAAGACAATTAAAAAGAGACTTCCGAAAACCATTGGTTTGTTTTACTCCTAAAAAGCTTTTGCGTTATCCGAGTTGTGTTTCTTCTTTAAAAGATTTTACAGAAAATAACTTTCAAGAAGTAATTGATGATAATACTGCAAATGTAAAATCGGTAAAGAAAGTTGCTTTCTGTACTGGTAAAATTTATTATGATTTAATAGAAGCAAAACAAAAAGAAGGAAATGATGATACTGCAATTGTGCGTGTGGAACAACTATATCCATTGCCAGCTATTCAATTGAAAGAAATTATTTTAAAATATAAAAACGCAAAAGATTATTTATGGGTTCAAGAAGAGCCTGAAAATATGGGTGCTTGGGCATTTATGCATCGCAGGTTTACTGAAGTAACTTTGAAATACATTGGCAGGCACGAGAGCGCAAGCCCTGCTACCGGCTACGGTAAACTACATACACAGCAACAACAGGATATATTAAACAGAGTTTTTGTAAAACAATTAGTAACAAAATCCTAAATAAAAAAAGATATGGCAGTTATACAAATGAAAGTACCCAGTCCGGGTGAAAGTATTACAGAAGTGGTGATTGCACGCTGGGCAAAAAAAGACGGTGATTATGTGGAGAAAGATGAAGTTGTTGCAGAAATAGATTCTGATAAAGCAACCTTAACTATAAATGCGGAAGATTCTGGAGCTATAAAACTTTTAGCTGCCGAAGGGGATACTGTAAAAGTGGGGCAAGTGGTTTGTTCTATTGATACTTCCGTGAAAGGAGAAAGTAAACCAAAAGTGGCGGTTGCAGAGGTAAAAAAAGAAGTGAAAGTGGAAGCAAAAAAAGAAACGGTTGCTCCAGTAGCCGTTAGCCAACAAACTGCAACTACCTATGCTAATGGTGTGCCGTCGCCTGCAGCGAAGAAATTAATGGACGAAAATAATGTTCCTGCAAATAAAATTGTTGCATCAGGTAAAGATGGACGTATTACTAAAGGGGATGTATTAACATCTATCTCGGCAGGGTTCGATTCTTCGTCCTCTGTAAAGTGGGGTGGGAGCCGAGATACGGAACGTACAAAGATGTCCCCTTTAAGAAAGAAATTAGCGCAACGATTAGTAGCCGTGAAGAATGAGACTGCAATGCTAACAACTTTTAATGAAGTGGATATGAGTGCCATTTACGCTATGCGTGCAAAATATAATCCTGCTATTGAAAAAAAGTTTGGAGTTAAATTTGGCTTTATGAGCTTCTTTACTAAGGCAGTTACCGAAGCATTAAATCTTTTCCCTGCCGTTAATGCTATGATTGATGGGGAAGAAATAGTTTATCATAAATATGCCGATATTGGAATTGCAGTGAGTGCGCCAAAAGGACTAGTTGTTCCTGTAGTTCGCAATGCAGAACAAATGAGTTTAGCAGAAATAGAAATCGCGATTAAGAATCTTGCGCTGAAAGCACGTGATAATAAGATTACTTTGGAAGATATGACGGGTGGAACATTTACTATTACCAATGGTGGTGTGTTTGGCTCTATGATGAGTACTCCTATTATTAATCCTCCGCAAAGTGCAATACTTGGAATGCACAATGTGGTGGAACGTCCCGTTGCTGTAAACGGACAAGTTGTTATTCGCCCTATGATGTATGTTGCATTATCTTACGACCATCGGATTATTGATGGTCGCGAATCAGTTGGCTTTTTAGTGAAAGTAAAAGAGATGCTTGAAAACCCAACCAAGATGTTGTTTGGCGGCAAAGACCCAAATGAAATTGTTTTGGGATTATAGATAAAAGCAAATTATGCTTTATCTATTTTCAATGATGTCATCGTTAAGGACCCTGCTACTGCTTTATCGTTAAATAAACTTACCTTTTCATTTTCTTCTTTTAATGCCAATGTATAAAGCAATGGCAAATAATGTTCGGGAGTTGGTATAGCCAAATCAAACGACTTGCCTTGCGACTTGAAATTGATAAGTTGCTTGTGGTCGTTCGAAAGAATAAATTTTTTCATTTTCTCACTTGCTTCAACTGCCCAATCGAAAGCAAACGAATCAGTATTCAATTTATCCCAAGCAACTAAACCAAGATTGTGAACCATATTTCCACTTCCTATTATAAGAACCCCTCTTTTACGAAGTGACGAAAGTTCTTTAGCTAACTCATAATGATATTGAGGTGTTTGGTTATAATCCAAGCTCATTTGTATTACAGGAACATCAGCATTGGGATACAAATGTTTTATTACACTCCACGCACCGTGGTCGAGCCCCCATTTATCATCTAAACCAATTTCTGTTTTTTTGACAAGGGCTTTTGTTTCCTTTGCTAACTCAGGACTTCCTGGTGCAGGATACTGTAGATCAAACAACGCTTTTGGAAATCCACCAAAGTCGTGAATAGTTGGTGGTTTTTCCATTGCAGTTACAAAGGTTCCTCTTGTTTCCCAATGAGCCGACACACATAAAATCGCGTTTGGTTTAGTAATTGTTTTGCCAATGTTTCTGAATCCTGTAACAAATTCATTCTCTTCAATTGCATTCATCGGGCTACCGTGTCCTAAAAACAACACAGGCATTTGTTCTGTGCTGGTATACGGTGAAGTTATTTTATTTAGTTCGTTCAATTTCATTGCTGATGTTGTTAATGGTAATAATGCTAATGATTTTATAAATTGTTTTCTGTTCATATTCTACAAAGCTTTGAAAATAGAATCGAGAATAAAATTACGATTGTTTTATGAACGGTACAAACTTTTAAATTGCGGATGAATTGTATTTATATTTCATTTATTCACCTCAATTTTATATTTCAGATTAAGAATATCTCTTATCGGAACTGTAATGCTGCTGTCTGAAATGTCCATTGGAACCAGCATTCCAGAATCTGGCAACTCTTTTACATATACTGTTTCGTTGCTTTCTTTTTTTTGCTCTTTAATAAGAGTTGCTACCAACTTATCATATTCCGAAGTATAGTTACTTACATAGTTGTATTGTTTGTATAAATTGAATGATAAAATAAAAAGCACCGTGCCAGGAATAATTATTTTGAGAAGAGATTGTAAGAACTGAGATGTGTTGTAATAACCAAAGCATAAAAACAAAAAACTGAATAGGAAAGTACATATAATACTGCTATATACC
>CAILDT010000902.1 GCA_903833025.1 uncultured Bacteroidota bacterium
AACAAAAACATTTTTGAACAAAAGAACTTTATTGAAAATAAAGGGCAATTTGATTTAATCAAACTTCCAAACAAAGAATCTGTTTTATTTGTCGCAAAAACAGATGGTGTTACTTGGTATTTCACCAAAAGTGGATATACGATAGAACGTATAGAAAGTTCAAAAAAAGAAGACAATGGAATTGTAAAAGGTAAGAGCATTAATAGAAAAGAGGAAAAGGATGAAGAAGAAAATAAAATAGTAAGAACGCAACTATTTAGTGAAGTGGTTTTTGAAAACGCGACTACTTCAGCCGAATTGGTTGCCCAAAACAAAGTAAGTAATTATTATTCCTACTCTGATTTAAAATCAAAAGACAAGAAAGGAACTTTGATTGCTAATGCGTATAAACGTATTATATATCAAAACATTTACCCGAATACAGATATTGTATTTGAATTTCCAAAAGATTCAACAGGTATAGAATACTCTATTTACCTGCACCCAGGAGCAGATGTGGCTGCGATTAAAATTAAATTCCCTGATTACAAAAAACTAAACCTTGTAAATGGTAACATTGAGGTAACTTCCGATTTAGGAACAATAACAGAACACCAGCCAACATCATTTTTAGAGGGAAACAAATCGGTAGTAAAAAGTAGTTTTAAAGTAAAGGGAAATACAATTAGTTTCGAATTAGGAAACTACGACCGTTCAAAAACATTGGTTATAGACCCTTGGACAGTAACACCTAACTTTGGTGTTAGCAGTGATGCTTATGATGTAGATTATGATAACCTTGGAAATGTATATGCCTATGGCGGACCGGGACCTTACGAACTAGTAAAATTTACACCTGGCGGTACAGTTATCTGGACATATACTGCTGCTATGTTTGCTGCAAATCCTTATGCTTATGGCGATTTTGCAATAGATAGAAATTCGAATAATATATATATTATTGAAGGTTTTAACCCTCCTACAGGTTCTAATATTGTTAAAATAAATTCAAGTGCTGTTCAACTCGCTACTTTTGGAGGGAACTCTCTTTTTAACGAAATGTGGAGAATTTCATTTAGTAAATGTACTAATCAGGCAGTGGTTGCTGGTGGTGGAGTTTCCAATCCTACCTATCAAACTTGTTTTCTTGATTCTAATTTAACAGCTTTGGTTCCTGTACAATACGTTCCATCTACTAATTGCTGCCACGATGTAGGTTTATTGGCTTTAGATAATTATGGAAATTGTTATCAGCAAACCAACCACACCTTATCTGACCCATCGTTTGATAACACCATAACCAAACTTCCGTTGCCAACACTATTGCCAATAACCTACAGTATAAATTCAAATTATGCTTTTCAGGAAGCTTCTTCCATTCAATATTACGCAAATTCGGGAGGGTTAGTAGTAAATGGGTTTAATGGCTTAACTACTTCAGCTACTTTCCTTTTTTCGTATGACAGCTATGTTTTAAAAAAATGGGACGGTCCGACAGGAAATCAATTGGTGTATAAACGAATTAGTTTTCCTCCTGCAATGGATTCCACGCAAATGAACTGGGGCGGTGTTTCTGCTGACGATTGTGGTAATTTGTTTTTAGGCGATAATACCAATGTAAGACAATACGATGCCAATCTCAATTTAGTAAACACCTACCCAATGCCGGGTGCAATTACAGATGTAAATATTGCAAACAGCGGTATTTTATATGTGTGCGGTTTAGGGTTTGTTGCCACGGTTCAACCAACGAATATAGTTAATTGCCAAAACAGTGGGGTTTTATCATTAACAGCCACATCAATTCCTGCCACCTGTACCACTCCGGGTTCGGCTACAGCTATTGTTACAGGCGGGAACCCTCCTTATAACTTAGTATGGAATACAGTTCCTCCTCAATTTGGTTTAACAATATCGGGGGTACCTGCGGGTACTTACACTGCGACCATTGTAGATGGTGGTTGTTTGCAAAACGTATTGGTGGATAGCGTGGTAGTTGGTTCTATTGGTGGTGTTACAGCCAGCTCCTCCTCTACTATTGCTACTTGCGGAAACAACAATGGCACTGCTACTGTTACTCCTTTAACCGGACAAGCACCTTATACTTAACTTTGGACAGGTGGTGGGCAAACCACACAAACTGCCACCGGGCTTGCGGTAGGAACTTACACTTGCACGATTACTGATAATATGGGATGTACCACCACACAAATTGTGGCAATTACATCTAACGGGAATATTACATCTACCTATACTTCTACTCCTTCGGGGTGTACAACAAGTACTGGAACAGCGACAGTAACGGGTGCAGGAGGTCAGGCACCGTATACTTATTTATGGAGTAACGGACAAACTACGCAAACTGCAACAGGTTTTGCTGTTGGTTCGTATAGTTGTGTGGTAACCGATAACTTGGGTTGTTCGGTTTTACAATTTATTTCTATAACTGCTAGTAACACATTAACACTTTCTATTTCATCAACGCCAACTGGATGTACTACAAGTATAGGTACGGCAACAGCAATTACAGGAAACGGAACTCAACCTTATTCTTACAGCTGGAGCAATGGGCAAACAGGAATAACAGCAACTGGGCTTGGCTTGGGTAATGTTACCTGCACTGTTACTGATAACGGTGGATGTACTATTACTCAATCTACCAACATTATTTCGAATAATCCAATAACGCTTACTTTTACTCAAACACCGACCGGCTGTACTGTAAATAATGGAACTGCTACTATAACGGCATCTAATGGTGCTTTACCATATACATATAGCTGGACAAATGGACAGACGGTAGCAGGTGCTACAGGACTTGGAATTGGAAGTTATACGTGCACGGTTACGGATGCAAACGGTTGTATTCAGACGCAGCCCGTTAATATTGTTTCGAATAACCCTGTAACTGTTACTTTTACACAAACACCTACTGGCTGTACAGTAAATAACGGAACGGCTACTATTAATGCCGCAAATGGTGCTTTGCCATATACATACAGCTGGACAAACGGGCAAACAACTGCAATAGCTACCGGACTTGGCATTGGAAGTTATACTTGCACAGTTACTGATGCAAACGGTTGTGCTAGAACGCAACCTGTGAGTATTGTATCTAACAATCCGGTGACGCTTGCGATGAGCACTACACCTACAGGATGTACTGTAAATATTGGAACTGCCACGGCAACAGCAGGAAACGGAGCATTGCCATATACCTATAACTGGAGCAATGGGCAAATAACGTCTGTAGCCACTGCGCTTGGCATTGGAACTTATACGGTAACTGTTACGGATAATAATGGTTGTTCGAGGATGGATTCGATACACGTGTTATCTACCAATCCAGTTACGATGACGATGACTTCAACCCAAACCTTTTGTACCGGACAAACGGGGACTGCAACTGCAACGCCTGCAAATGGTGCGTTGCCTTATACTTACCTTTGGAGCAATGGGCAAACAACACCAACGGCTACTGCACTTGATAGTGGGGCATACGTTTGTACTGCAACGGATGCTAATGGTTGTACGAGAACTCTTTCGGTACATATTACTGTTACTAATCCGGTAATTTTAACGTGCGACTCAACCCAAACTGGTTGTACACCTCCTACTGGAACTGCTACTGCTAATCCTACAAATGGTGCAGCTCCTTATATTTATGTTTGGAGTAATGGGCAAACTTCTCAAACTGCTTCAGGGCTTGGTGTGGGTGGTTATATTGTTACTGTTACTGATAATGATGGTTGTACGGCAATTGGGACGACTACTGTAACACAGTTTCCGCTGCCGATAGTGGCAATATCGCCTGCTTCGATTACTATTACTGCTGGGGAGAATGCGGTGTTGAATGCGAGTGGAGGGACAAGTTATCATTGGTATCCATCAGAAGGATTGAGCTGTGCTACTTGCCCAAGTACTACTGCTACGCCGGGGCAACCGACGACGTATTGTGTGGCGGTAAAGGATGTGCACGGGTGTAGGGATAGTACTTGTGTGAGGGTGGAGGTATTATGTAATGCGGGGTTGCTGGATAAGTTGATACCTACTGCGTTTTCGCCGAACAATGATGGGATGAATGATGTGCTTTGTATGCCTGAAAATACGTGTATTAATAGTTTTGAGCTTGACATTTATGACCGCTGGGGGGAGAAGGTGTTTATGACTACTGATATTAATAATTGTTGGGATGGGACTTATAAGGGTGCTACGCTGGGGACTGCTGCTTTTGTTTATATTTTTGAGGCGAGTTTGAGCAATGGTGCGGTGTATAAGCAGAAAGGGACTATTAGTTTGATAAAATAAATTTAAAGTAAAAAAGAAGAGTATGAAAAAACTATTAGTACTATTTACAATTGCTTTAATTGCAGTTAACTCATCCGCGCAGGTAAAATGGATTAACAAAAACATTTTTGAACAAAAGAACTTTATTGAAAATAAAGGGCAATTTGAAAGTAAACTACTACCAAATGGTGAAGCTATCTTGTTTTCTGCGAAAATAGATGGTGTACAATACTTTTTCACCAAAAGTGGATATACAGTTGCGAGAAAAGAATTGGTTCCGAAAACAGAAGAAGAAATGGAGAAAGAAGAACAAGCAGGTTCATCTGCCGAAGGCGAAGACAAGAATGAGGTAGAAAACAAATATAAGTTTGTAGAAAAGTTTCACGAGCTAAAATTTGATGCTGCAAATGTTAATGTAACTGTTGTTACTGAAAACGAGGTGAGCAATTACTATTCTTATGGAGATGCTAAAAGTGCAAACAGAACAGGAACAATAATAGCGCACGCTTATAAAAAGATTACTTATAAAAACATTTACCCGAATATTGATGTTGAATTTGAATTCCCGAAAGATGAAATAGGTATTGAATACTCCTTAATACTTCATCAAGGTGCGGATATAAATAATGTAAAAATCTCTTTCCCTGATAAAGAACGCTTTAGTTTCGTTAATAAAAGTATTGAAGTAGAATCTTCGTTCGGAAAAATAACACATCATCAACCCTCTACTTTTACTTTAAAGGATAGAGCGTTTGTAAATAGTAAGTTTGTTATAAAAAATAACGAAATAGGTTTTGAAATAGGAAATTACAACCATACCCAAACTTTAATTATTGACCCTTGGACAGTAACCCCAAACTTTGGAACAGTTAACGGTAGTGCTTTTGATGTAGATTATGATTCACAAGGCAATGTGTATGCCTATGGCGGAGTTGGTCCGTTTGAATTGGTAAAATATAATTCTGCAGGTACACTTGCTTGGACGTTTACCCCTGCTTTTTTGGGCAGTTATTATTATTATGGTGATTTTGCTGTTGATAGAAACTCTAATAGTATTTATTTAACAGAAGGTTTTAATAATGCGCAAGGAGCAGGCATAGTTAAAATAAATGCTTCGGCAACGGTGTTAGCAACATTTACCGGAAACTCACAATTTAATGAAATGTGGAGAATTGCATTTAGTAGATGTACTGGCAAAGCCGTTGTTGCTGGGGGTGGTGTTTCCAGCCCTACATATCAAACTTGTTTATTAGATACTACGCTTGCAAATATTACTCCTATTCAATTTGTTAATACAACTAATTGTTGTCACGATGTTGGTGCGATGGCGTTAGATAATAACGGGAATGTTTATGAAATAAAGATGTTAAGAGTTGCCGACTCCCTTTTTGATAATGCCCTTGTAAAACTGCCAATACCTTCATTGTTGCCCATTACCTATAGTGTACCAACTCATTATTCATTTAGAGAAGCTGCAAGCTCAATGTATTACTCTACAGCTGGAGCAACAGTTGCAAATGGCTATAATGGAATGACAACATCTGGCAACTATGTTTACACGTATGATGGTTATGTATTAAAAAAATGGGATGGACCAACAGGAAATTTATTAGTGTATCAACGAATAAGTTTGCCGCCTGCCAATGATTCTTCAGTAATGAATTGGGGAGGAATATCTGCGGATGATTGTGGTAATTTGTTTTTGGGAGATAATACTTTTGTTAGACAATATGATTCAAATTTATTATTGGTGAATTCATACCCTATGACTGGCACTTTTACTGATGTTATGCTTTCCAATTCTGGAATTATTTATGTAAGCGGTTTAAGTTATGTTGCAACTGTAAATCCCACAAATATTGTTTATTGTCAAAATAGCAGTGCGCCAACATTGTCTGTTTCTGTGATTAATGCAAGTTGCAACTCATCTGGTTCTGCAACTGCTATAGTTGCAGGAGGTACACCTCCTTATAACATTACTTGGAGCACTATACCTCCGCAACACGGGTTAAGTATAACTAACGTTCCGGCAGGTACTTATACAGTGTCTATTTTATATGGCAATTGTAATCCGCAACAAATTATCGACACTTTAGTTATAAACACAAGCGGTGGTGGTATAGTAGCAACTACAAGTGCAACAATTCAAACCTGCGGAAGTAATAATGGTACCGCCACTTGCAATGTAATTCAGGGAGTTTCGCCATATACATATTTGTGGGATAACGGACAAACAACACCAACTGCAACAGGGCTTACAGCGGGAACATATACCTGTTTAATTACCGATAGTGTTGGTTGTACAACAACACAAACTGCAATAATTGCTACTAATTATTCTTTATCCTTAAATTATATAGCAAACACAATTTGCACTACAAATACTGGAACTGCTACTGTGTTTGTT
>CAILDT010000903.1 GCA_903833025.1 uncultured Bacteroidota bacterium
AAAATTAATGAAACTGCCCAATTTCTGTGGATTTTATCAGAATTTAAGGAATCGGAATATCGCTTTGATGCTTATCATATCGGTTACAAATGCCCATATTACGCAACAAGCACACATTATTGAAAAGTTAACCATCCAATCAAATCTTGACGTAAACCAATTAAAATGTGGAATGTGAGAACAATAATTAATGGCGATAACGCCTACAGTAAATAGCACAAAAGCATTTATCAATCTATAATTCACTTTGAATTTGAAAATTCGTTGTGCTAATATTACCTGAATAATGGCTGTTAAAAATTGCGTACACATACTTATTATTGACGAACCATACGCTTCGTATCTTTTTATCAGCATATAATTAAAAATAATATTCAATATCATTCCCGAAGCTGCCATATAATTAAGCTGTTTCATATTGCCATTGGCAGTTAGCAAGGTGCCGAAAATATACGTTGTACATACGGCTACAAAACTCAACATAAGGAAACTGAATATTTGAGCCGAGTCTTTTATATGTGCTGCATATATAAGTAAATCTTCCTTTTTATCCCACGGATAAAGGTATCCCATCAATTCATCTTTATAAAAAAGACAGCCAATACCAACAACAATGGCAGGTGTAAGTAATAATCTGCTGATTAATTTAACGATAGGTTCTACCGATTCTTTGTGTTTCACCATTCGCGAAAACATAGGAAGCAGCACACCTGCAACCAAAAAGGCAATCATATTTGCAGCATCCAGCAACCGGAATCCCTGGGCATAAATACCTGCCTGAACATCACCAACGCCTGCCGGCAGCATACGTTCTATCATTACAGAATCGATACGACCATAGAATGACATTAATAAAGTAAGAATTGCAAATGGCAAACTCTTTTTCAAAATCATTAATGAAAACGGGAAATTCCATTTCAATTTAAATGAATGTGTTTTTTTAAGAATGACTGCAAATGCCGTTATTGCTGCCACAGAGTAAGCAAACGTTTGTGCATATACAAAATACATTATTCCATTTTCAGTTTGCAGTAAGCCCGACCGCAACAAATAAACTCCAATAATTATCATTATCGTTCGGTCGAGTACGGAAATAAATCCGTCGGTTTTAAATAAATGAAGCCCTGCTATATTAGAGCGCAGGTAATTAATAAAGAAAAGCAAAAACATATTAAACCCCTGTATCAGCAATAGTTTCATCAACCTATTGTCATACCCAATACAAAACCCTGCCACCATTACTATAATAATATACAGAGCGGCAAGCATTAATTTTAAAGTAAATAAACTTGAAAAATGCTTGGTGAGTAAATGATTGTTTTGAGCTATGTTTTTGTTATTAAAATTGGTAATGCCAAAATCGAGAATGATGGTGAGCAAAAAGGAAAAATTCATTATGGCAAAGTAAATACCATAACTTGCAGTGCCCACTTGATTTTGAATGGCTTTTTCAATCCCTAAAACATAAACAGGTTTGATAAGCAGGTTAAGAAATAAAATTAAACCAAGATTGGTCAGAAACTTTTTGTGCATTGCGCAAAAGTAAATAAATTAAGGGAAACTTCTAATTATTGACTCGCAAAGACGCAAAGAACGCAAAGTGTCTTCATTTATTAATTCATCCAGCATATCCCATCAAGTTCGTCATTGCGAGGGCTTTTCGCCCGAAGCAATCTATTTTAATGATGTTGTAAGAGATTGCTTCGCGAAAAGCTCGCAATGACGTTAGCAAAGACGCAAAGAACG
>CAILDT010000904.1 GCA_903833025.1 uncultured Bacteroidota bacterium
CAACAATATCGTTTTTTATTAATTTGTAACCGTTATAAACCTCATCTCCTTCTAAGCGAGCAGATGAAAAAATGCTGATTCCTTTTTCAGAAGAAAAAAGAATTATAGGAAGCGGCACCGCAATATCCCCTACAATATGCCATTCGTGAGCATCTGTAATGTGACCAATGATAAGTTCTCCAGCATTAAATTTCTTTGTTTTTGGATCAGCAGAAGCATTTGGCTCTTGTGCAGATAATGAAAACTTAAAAAGTAGTAAAAACAGTAGTAAAAAATGCTTGTAAATATTGATTTTATTGGTCATTGAAAAGAATTCGTTATTCGTTTTTTTGAAATCGGGTGCAAATGTATAAAATTAAACCATTTGTCAATATGATTTCTCTGCTTTTTGTAGAAATATTTCAATCAGAGTTTATCCAAATGAGCGGAGAGGAAAAACAGAAAATTATTATTTCTCTTTCAAATCCTTTTGCAAAGAAATTATTTCGAAAATAAGATACAGAAAGTATAAAACAAGAAAAGAAAGTGCAAAAACCATCGCACCCATTCGGTTAATTAACATATACATAACAATAATCATCAGATTCAAAAACAACCTTAGTGCGGTAGTCCCCAAATAAGCCCTAATGAAGTTTTGCGGTGACTGTTTATTTGTTTTCATTAACAGATGGTGAGTAACAATAGTTGAAACGAAAAAATAAATAACTACGTAAGGTGTTGCAGGAGATTTTATATTTTCAGGAACAAAGAGATTCCACAATAGAGATATAACTATTAAAGTAAAAGAAAAGATGATTGTGTTTTTTATCATTTTAAAGTGCGAGCTATTCTATTTCTTCTTCAAAAAATCTTTTATCACAAAATAAATAGACCCGAAAACAGAAACCAAGGAAAGTAGAATTGTAAAAATTGGAAATTTTTTAATGCCAAGAAATTCGTCTAATTTAATACCACCAAACATACCCACAAAAATAATTGCCCCCATTTGGAAGCCCATTACAGAGTATTTCGCGTAATTGTTAAGCGGTTTTTTCTCCGACTTTTTGTTGTTGTTGCTGTTGAGCACCTTTTATGTCTTTTACTACTCCACCCATAGAGCAAGAGCCAGAGAAGGATGCGCCTGGTTCCACCGCTATTTTGTTAGTAATAATATCGCACGTTAGCTTTGCTGAAGCTTTTAAAGATAACAACTCCGCAACACCAATTTTGCCTTTTACGGTTCCCGAAATATCTGCATTCTGACAAATTATTTCGCCTTCCAATACTCCAGAAGCACCAACTACTAATTTGCCTTTTACATTTATAGAACCTGTTAAAGTACCATCAATACGGATATCTCCGTTGGTTACTATATCTCCTTCTATCTTAGTTCCAGCACCAATTAAATTTACTGATGGGTTACTTTCAGAAGTTCCTGTTTTTTCATTTGCGTTAAACATTGCCATAATTTTTGGGTTTTAAGTTAGCGAAGATATATAATTTTATTCAAATACAAACTTTTATTGATAATTCTGATTAAAAAACGTTTGGTACTCTTCTATGTTTTTATCTTTATAAAAGATAGTATAATTTTCGGCGGAAATAATAAAATATTGAAAAGTACCTGCTTGTAAATCGGTAAAAGTGGCGGGTCGGTCTTTAAAAAAGTTATAATAATTCATTGCTTCTTCTTTACCGTCAAATGTTTTTACGCTTACTAACTGATGCCCAATATCCAAGAAAATACTTGAAATAGTTAAATCTTCTGTTCCAAAAGATTCGGAGTTTGCATTCGAAAGTTTTTGTTTAAACTTATTCATATCTCCTTTTCCATTGTCGATAATAATAACCCAATAATATTCGCCGTCTTCTTTAAAAACAAATTTCTGTGCTATTTTAACGCTGTCAACTGTTTTAACAGTGTCTTTTGGTGGCAACTTAGCGGCTATACCAGCAGCTTTTTGTTTTTTAATTGCTTCTAATATTTCCTGTGCTTTATCTTTCACAGGGTCTTTTGCATATTTAATAACTACTTGGTTTAATGCAGCTTCAAAAGCTTCTATCTCTTCTGTTCTACCAATACACAATGCTTTTATAAAAGCAAAGTTGGGCATTAATTTACTTTTCGAAAAATCTTGTTCTGCTTTTTCACAATTTGCTTTTGCCTCTGCATACCTGCCAGATGTGTACATTCCATAGGTTCCGGTATAAAACATTTCTACTTCACTCTTGGATGCTGCTAAATCTTTCGCTCTATTAGGGTCACGG
>CAILDT010000905.1 GCA_903833025.1 uncultured Bacteroidota bacterium
ATTTCCGGATTCATACTTTGCAATTCTTTCATCACTGTTTTATTTTCGGTAACACCAATGCTTGATGAACGCCCTTTGAAACCAGGTATCATCAGCGTCAT
This sequence comes from uncultured Bacteroidota bacterium, assembly GCA_903833025.1. Lineage (GTDB taxonomy): Bacteria > Bacteroidota > Bacteroidia > 2-12-FULL-35-15 > 2-12-FULL-35-15 > 2-12-FULL-35-15. Next base: position 102 of record CAILDT010000905.1, read on the forward strand.
CGTTTCCGATTTGCCCATACTCCACTGGGTTGCATAATCTATATCCAATCCCGAAGTTTGGTTTGATTTTGCTTTGCCAGAAGCTTCTGTTAATTCAGAAGGACCACGAATGGTGGATTTGGCGTATTCGTAAGTGTTCCAAAGATTAGTAATGTTGCACCCTACAGCCAACACACCCACAACAATAAATATGGCAAAACTTTTAACTATGTCCATATATTCCTTAGCACGGATACGAGCAATCCATTCGAAAATTACATAAATCATCAAAAACAAAACAAGATAATACGCTATTTGTGGGTGATTGCAAAGTAATTCTAACGCCATAAACAAACCAGTAACAGCGGCACCTAACAAATATTTTCCTCTGCAAATTAATATAACACCGGCAAAAACAGGTGCCATATACCCTATTGCGAGTGCTTGTGTATTATGTCCGGCATCAATAACAATAAAAAAGAAAGCCGAAAAGCCAAAACCAATAGCACCTACAATGCTTAACCATCGGTTAACCTTTAGGATGAGTAGCAAAATAAAAAAGCCCAGCATATAAGAAAATACCATATTAGCGGGCGTAGGGAACCAAAGCATAAACACATTACGAAGCGGAGTAATTAAATTAGACGGGTAACTAATCGCAATTTGATACGCCGGCATACCGCCAAACATTGAGTTAGTCCATAAAGGTTCTGAATTATACTTCGCTCGAAAATCAACAATCTCCTTCGCCATCCCTTTGTTTTGAACCATATCGCTCTGAACGATAACTTTGCCTTTCATAAGCGGAGAAAAATATCCGAAGGTTAGCACAATAAAAACTACTATTCCTACGATTATAGGTAATACGGTTTTGATATTTAAGTTTTTCATACTATTGTTTTTTTATTTGGATGCAAATATAATGTAATAAGTAAAACGTATCTTTATAAAGTTTTTCGGTTATGAAACCGATTGAAAAAAAATTAAACTTAATATGTATCTTTTTAAAACATCTGCGTTATATTATCAAATTGCAGAAAAAAATTAATGGGGGAAGTATCAAAATACCATCTTACTGAATCGGAATTGACCAACGAACAAGGGAAGGTGGATGCTGCCAAAAAAAATCCTGCAAAGTTTGATGTGCTTTATGATAAATATTTTGAACCAATATTTCGTTTCATATTTCAACGGCTTGATGATAAAGAACAAGCATTTGATACCACACAACAAGTTTTTTTGCTGGCGATGAACAACATTCATAAATACGAATATAGAGGAGTGCCATTTTCTTCTTGGCTTTTCAGAATAGCTTCCAACGAAGTAAATAATTTGTTCAGAAAAGAAAAAACAAACAGAACAGTAAACATAGATACCGTAAAAATATACTCGATAATAGAAGAAATACAGGAAACAAAAATAGATAAGTACCACGATAAAATAGTTACAATAATAGGTGAAGAGTTAAACGAAGATGAATTACAATTAATAGAGATGCGATTTTTCGAGAATCGTTCGTTTAAAGAAATAGGAGAGATATTAGAAATAACCGAAAATAACGCCAAAGTAAAAACATACAGAGTGCTTGATAAATTAAGAAAAGTAATAAAAAACTAATATGGAAAACTTTATAACATCCCCGAAATATGATTCTAAAATTACACTTCCACAAAAATGAAACGAAAAATTAATATTAACCGTCCTGAAATAAGCTCGGACGAGATTGCAAAAAGAAAAGATTTTAATACGGTTTTCAAACATCATACAGGAGCAAACAAACCATTTTTTAAAAAACCTTTGTTTTTGTCGTCAATAGCTGTAACAGTTGCTGCTATTATTGTATCGGTTGCAGTTTTAAATAAAAAACTACAACCTACTAGTTACGAATCATCTGTAACTATTGAAAATAGTGCTACATTAGATGAGTTTTACAAAAAGGAACAAGCTAAACCTTGTATCGCTCCGCCATTAAAAGATGTGAATGTTAAATATACAACCTATACAGTTAATGCTGAAAAGGGTGCTACGCTTGATTTTAAAACGGGCTCTTTATTAACCATTCCAAAAAATGTTTTTGCTGATGAAAAAGGAAATCCAGTTAAAGGAGATGTAGAGTTGCGTTACAGGGAGTTTCACGACCCTGTTGATTTTTTTGTTTCGGGCATACCAATGACCTATGATAGCGGAGGAACTAAATATCAGTTTGAATCGTCTGGAATGATGGAGATGCTTGCTTCCCAAGATGGAAAACCTGTTACTATTGCAAAAGGTAAATCAATTGATGTAAAACTTGCTTCGGACCAGAAGGGAGACGAATATAATTTGTATAAATTAGATACTCTTCATAATAACTGGAGTTGTTTGGGAAAAGATAAAGTTGTGGCAAAAACTAATAATGGTGCGAATGCTGCCCCAGTTTCAGTTAGTGAAGTTAGAGATCTAGATACTATGAGGTCTTCAAAACAAGAAATACTAAAAGAAAAAGAAAAGAAAATTGCTGCATTGCCAAAAGTGGCAGAACCACGCAAACCAGTGGAAGCCAGAAAAGATAAACACACATTTGATATTGCTGTTGATGCAAATGAATTCCCCGAATTAGCTGTTTATAAAGGAGTATGGTTTGAAGTTGGAGACGAAAATAAAAACTTCTCTACCTCTTCTTATGATATTGTATGGGATGATGCGAGTTTAAAAGAAGGCACAAAAAAAGGAGAAAATTATCTATTGACATTAAGTAAAGGTTCTAAAGTTTTAAAGCTAATTGTATATCCTGTATTTGAAGGGAAAAATTATGTGTCAGCTCAGAAAGATTATGAAAAGAAATTTGAAAAATATACTGCCACCATCGAAAAACGTAAAGCAGAAGAAAAAAGAATAGAAGAAGAATACCAAGCGCGATTGCTTGCTTACAAGAAAGAACAGGAAGAATTAGAAAGAAAAGCAAAACAAAAAGATGCCGACCAATTCAAACTAATGAATACGCAGGAGAAAGTGTATAGAGTATTTACTGTAAGTAATTTCGGGGTGTATAATAGCGATTGTCCTCACAATTACCCACAGGGAGTATTGTGCACTGCCAATTTAATAAACGACAAAAATGTTCCTTTAATGTGTTACGATGTTTATTTGGTTGACAAAGCAAGAAATGGTTTGTTTACGTATTATAAAAATCCAGTTACTCAATTTTCATTTAATCCTGAATCAACAAATATGCTTTGGACGGTTGAAGATGGTGTATTGTATTATCTAAAACCCGAACAGTTTAAAGATATGAAAGGCAGTAACGGAATGAGTAATTTAAAAATGAATAGAGTGGAACAAAAATTTGCCACTGTGGAAGAAATGAAATCATTTTTTAATATTTGATGGCTTATATATATGAGCAAATGGTTTGTTTCTGTAACTCTTATATGTAGTTTTCTTTTAATAAATAGTTTTTCTTTTTCTCAAACCGATACTACAGAGCAACACCGCACCATAAAAATTGCAAAACAAAAAGACTCTACCTACGTAAAAGCGTTCACCGATTTTTTTGTGTATTACGGTAAACCTTCCAACGATTTATCTTTTAAGGATTATGTTTTGCGTCAGCAACAGAATTATAAATCGATGAATACAGAACGATTAAAAATTATTGATGCGAAACCAAAAAGTAAATCAGATGAAAATTTTGATTACACACTTTACTTCCAAAAAAACCATTTTACTAAAGATATTAAAATGCGACCAGGTGAAGCTGATACCGTTCGGCTACTTGTATATGTTGATAATACAGGCATTGTAAAGTTTCTCGATTTATCTACCATTGCCCGAACGCAAGAAACTGTATTAATAGAGAAAAAAAATAATACTGAATTCAAATACGATGTTACGCATATTAAAACTCAAAATGCGTTTAAAGAATTAACTGTCGATAACTGGCAACCTGCCGTTATCAAAGCATTAAAAACACATCCATCCAAAAGAAAAAATAAATATGAAATAGCCAATGGCTTTTCCGAAGGTGTTTTAACCATTATTTATTCTTCTCAACTAATGGCGAATTAGTTTTTTCTTTCCTAAATTTTATTCCTGTAACACCCCACCTGTTGCCTTTTCGGAGGGTACTTATTAACAAAACACTTATTTTTCAACAGTTTCAACATTTTTTCCTCAAAAAATTTGGAGGATATTTTCTTTTATATTATTTTCGCATCGATAAATTAATTAATTACTAACCTAAAACAAAAAAAAATGAACAAAGCAGAACTAGTTGATGCTATTGCATCTGAATCAAAATTAACAAAAGCAGACTCTACAAGAGCTCTTGAAGCATTTGTTAATGCCACAACAAAAGCACTTAAAAAAGGTGACAGAGTTGCGTTAGTAGGTTTCGGTTCTTTCTCGGTTTCTAAAAGAGCAGCGAGAAACGGACGTAACCCACAAACTGGCAAAACAATTAAAATTGCAGCTAAAAAAGTAGCAAAGTTTAAAGCTGGCGCTGATTTAGCAAAAACAGTTAACAAATAGTATTTGTTAATTGCAAAAAAAACTCCGCCCTCGATTAAGTTCGAGGGCGGAGTTTTTATTTTAACTAAATCTGTTTTCTACTTTTTAATATCAATCGAAAACAAAACATCTTCTTTTCTTTTTCTTTCTGTGCTTATCAAATTACTATTTTCTCCATCCACAAAATAACGGATGTAAAAGTTAGTTTCATAATCATCTATTTCGCCTAAGTTATATCTTTTAATATCTCCGGCAGGGCTTATTCTCATTGCTGTTAAATACCCGCCTCTTCCGTTTTCGTGTGTTTTTGGTGCTTCGTTTACTGGCAAGTTTTCGTTTTTAATATTATCAATATAAAACAAGTTCAAATCATTACCTGTTACGTAAGTGTTTATCGAAAGTCCTGCTCCTCTCGCATCGCTAGAGTGTTGCGACTTAGGAATTTTTTTACACCATTCCATTTTTCCTGCTGCGCTTATGCTCATCACAAAAATATCGTCTGCGTGTGTGCTGTAGTGTGTTTCCGAACTATGTGTGCTTGGGTTGTAAGTTGTGTAAACCACAACAACGTATTGTTCCGCCACCACTTTCGTACTTCCATCAGGCATATAATATATGTTTCTCAATTTCAAATTATCAACTCCCAAATCATTATCCTCATCTTTCTTTTCCTTCTTTTCCATTTTTCTTTTCTCTCTGTCCGATGTATATGATTTAATAATTTCCGATGGTATTTCATAATATCCTTCGTTCACTTTCGATACCGTTCCTTTCTCAATATCCAGTTTCACCATATAATATCCATCAACTGGCTTGTTAGCTGCTTTGCCATAAAAACCAGAAATAATCATTTCTCCTGCTTTATTTTGATAAAGACCAACTGATTTCGGAAAATATTTTTCCAATTTTACCTCAATAATTTTCGGTTTCGCATTTCCTTTATCATAAACCAATAACTCATTATGAAAATTCGGAACTTTTTTATCTCTACCCTCTTTCGCATCATCACCATCAAAAACTTGAGCCAGTAAATATACCTTTCCATCATTACCTAAAGTATATCCAAGGTTATCCATTTTGGCTTCGGTATAAGGCATTTCAAATTCTCCGCTCCATACTTTTTTCAAATTTTCATCGCCCACATAAAAGCCAATCACATCTTTATTTAATTTATCGCGTTTTTCTTTTGGTACTAAAGCATAAGTAAATAAAAATTTAGTATTATCATCCGAAGTAGAAAAATCATACGCACCAAAACCTCCTGCTGCAAAACTTACACCCCACATACCAGCACTAAAACCACCCGAACGAACTTTGTCAGAAGATTTAAAAAGATTTTTTCCTGAACCAACAAAATCAAGTTTTTCAGGGTCGAATTCCAACGCAGTTATCCCTTCTGTTTTTGTTTCTCTAAAAACTTCGCGACAAAACAGGTACGATTTATCTTTCAGTTTCACCAAGTTAGGCACACTCACATACTCACTTAGTTTAGTACCAATTTCTGCCGTGTTTTCCTTAATTTTTTTCAAATCGTTCGAAAACAATTGAAAGTTAAACGACTCCGTACCGTGTGCATTCACTTGTATAATTCCTAATTTACCATACGGCATCGGGTCCAACACTTTGTGATGTTTTGGCACTTCAAACTTTTCAGAATTTCTTACATTGTAAGGTCCTGCACTATGGTTTTTTACTTGTGCCATTAACACATTACCCATTATTGACAACCCAACAACAAGCATTAATAGTTTTTTTGTTTTCATTTTATTTATTTTTTTGTTTTTAAAATTTAAGTCGAAAAGTAGTATTATTATTGAGATCGG
>CAILDT010000906.1 GCA_903833025.1 uncultured Bacteroidota bacterium
AATATATTTATATGTATCACAAGTATATGTATTACAAGTATTACAAGTATAGCGATTGATTTGTCACAATATATTTCAAAGTTAACCGCGGTATCTCTCTTATTTTTTCTAATAAAGCTATATTTTGTGTGAGTTCACAAACTTGTTCGAATTCGCTAGCGATCGCATTGACTTTCAGCAACGCTTTAATGAATTCGCCTAAGAATGTGCCGGTTTTTTCTTTCATCTCCTGAATAAGCATTTTACATTCTATTTCGCTTGTAGCATAACACCAATTTACGACAAAGTGTTGCAAATCATATGACAGTTCATATTGCGCGCCAGTATTCAAGTATCCGGCTTCTTCGCTTGCTTGATACCGCAATAAATCGGCTAAAAGCGTTTTATAAAGCAATATATTGGGTGGATTATGTACTTTCAAATCATCACTAACCGACAAAGGATAGAAACAACTAAAGAGGCCAGCTAATTCGGCTGATGATAAATTAGAGAACTGTTCAGTTTTATAATAGAGATCGGCCATAGCCAGCGGATGCACTTCTTGCAGTTTCGCGGCGACTTGGCCTTTTTGCGTGAGTAGCATATCCGACTGAGACTCCGGAGCCGCAGCCGCAGCCGCCGAATAAATGAAACAATTATGTTCTAGTATAGTTAGTAATGTGTTCAGATTATTCTCGACATAGCATTCCGTATTATATTTTTCCTTTTGAATTTTCGCCAGTTGCCCTTTGACAGTTTCCAAGGCCTCGAATTTGGTTAAATCTTGCAAAAGGAATTTATAGCTGGCTTCCATACTATTTAATTCCTGACGCGCCTTTTTCCGTGCACTGTTCACCATATGCGGTAATTTATCAAAGACGGTTTTATAGATTAGGAGAATTTCGGGCGGCGTACGCCCTAATTGTAATAATTCTTGTTTCTTCATAAACACTTCTTGGACTTTTTCCGCTTCCATATCATAACCTTTGATCTCTCTCCGTAAATCCACAGAGAGCAAACTTTGTCGCATAAATTCGTACATATCCTGTTTCGCTTCTAGCATTGTCAAGGCCATACTAAACGAGAATTTGAATTTGGAGACCAACGTTTGTGGTGGACCCGTTAACATGTGCTTGTATTCCGAGGCGAGAGGTAGCTCAAAGAGATTCACACAATGAATGACGTGGCCTATAATATCTTTCCCGCGCCGCCCCGCTCGGCCCGCCATTTGCGTATATTCATGTGGATAAAGCTGGCGCATGCCAGTGCCATTAAATTTACTGAGACCGAGAAAGATAACCGTTTTGGTTGGCATATTTAAACCAACCGCGAATGTCTCGGTCGCTAGCAAGAGACGAATAAAGCCTTTTTCAAAAAGCAGTTCCACCATCTCTCGCAAAACCGGCAGAATGCCCGCGTGATGAATGGCGATCCCTTTTTCCAAGAGTTGGATGATGTTATGGTATTCGGGTAAATCCAAGTATTCTTGATAATTCTTGAATTTAGATTGCAGAATATGCCGACACTCTTTTTCGACAGCCCCGTAAGACCAGTTATCACTATCGACATCAAATAAACTGAAATTGATTTCGCGCGCCGCTTGCTCGACCTGTTTTCGTGAGAAGACAAAACAAATAGCGGGTAACATCTCTTTGCCTTTCAGGTACTGTAATAAATCATTTAAGACAAATTGTCGCTTGATATAGCCGGCTTTGTTTTTATAGAGATAGTCTAAGCCGTCTTTCATCTTATAATAATTCTCTTCTTTGAAAACACCATCCGAGGTGGCAATCACAATAGGTATTTTTCGCAATTCTTCTAGTTTCTTTTCATATACTGCATCTTTAATCGCGGCTTTTTTAATAGCGCCGTCATTAGTAGAAAGCCACATGTAATGGGTTAGCGGGACGATGCGGAGAGACGTCGAACATAAGTACACATGGGGGGCTCGCCGCCCCCCAGACCCCCTGCCCCCGCCCCCACCTAGGGCAAGCGGAGCCACAAGTGTATTATCAAA
>CAILDT010000907.1 GCA_903833025.1 uncultured Bacteroidota bacterium
CAGTGAAACTACACTAAAAGACACCATGCTGATGTTAATTGAAGAGCAAAATAAAAAAGGCGGCTTGCTAGGCAAAAAAATTGAAGCCGTAGTTGTAGACCCCGCTTCTAACTGGCCTTTATATGCTGAAAAAGCGCGTGAACTACTAACTAAAGACAAAGTCGCCGCTATATTTGGCTGCTGGACGTCAGTATCACGAAAATCAGTTCTACCCGTTCTGGAGGAATTAAACGGTTTGTTATTTTATCCAGTCCAGTATGAAGGTGAAGAATCCTCCAAAAATATTTTTTATACTGGAGCGGCTCCCAATCAACAAGCTATACCTGCGATTGATTTTTTAATGGCGGACGTGAAAGTCAAACGCTGGGTTTTAGCTGGAACCGATTATGTTTATCCCCGCACAACCAACAAAATTCTAGAATCTTATCTGATATCTAAGGGCGTCGACAAAAAAGACATCATGATTAGCTACACTCCATTCGGTCACTCAGAGTGGCAAAGTATCGTAGCAGACATCAAAAAATTTGGTTCAACCGGCAAAAAAACAGCTGTTGTTTCAACCATTAATGGTGATGCCAATATACCTTTCTACAAGGAGCTTGGGAATCAAAACATGACAGCAGAAACAATTCCTGTTCTTGCTTTTTCTGTGGGTGAAGAAGAGCTTTCAGGTATCGATACAAAACCACTGGTTGGTGAATTGGCTGCATGGAATTACTTTATGAGTATTGATACCGCCAAAAATGCTGCCTTTATTAAACAATGGCACAACTATATCAAAGACCCTAAGCGAACCGTCAACGACCCGATGGAAGCTCATTTTATTGGCTTCAACATGTGGGTAAAAGCAGTCGAAAAAGCAGGCACTGTTGAATCGAATGCCGTGCAAAAAGCAATCATTGGCATTGAAGTTCCAAACCTAACCGGTGCCACCTCCAAAATGCTTGTTAACCATCATATTACAAAACCGGCCTTTATCGGTGAAATTCAGGATGATGGTCAATTTTTGACTATCTGGCAAAGCAATAAACTTATTGAGGGTGATGCTTGGTCTAATTTTGTACCTGAAAGTAAAAATATCGTTGCAGATTGGAGCCCAGGTATCAATTGCGGCAATTACAATTCAGTTACTAAAAAATGTTCAAGTAAAATTCAATAAAATTCATTTTCACTATTTAGCTTACCTAGTTTCTTGACTCGTTATTACTCCACCCTAACTTACTTATCTATTAGATAAAACAAGTTAGGGTCAATAGCTTAGATACACATGAACACCCAATCATCCATCTTGGAAAATGAACATTAAAGCAATCTCAATAAAAAAATACAGTCATCTAATTTCTTTATTCATGCTGGTTATTTCGTTGGCCGCTCATGGTGACCAGGAAATAACAACACAACAGCGACTAATTAGTGCTTCAAACAGTCTTAAACAAGGGTCGATCACTGATCGCGAACAAACAATTCAAACACTTGCTGATATTGGAACGCCAAGTCTTAAAATTCTAC
>CAILDT010000908.1 GCA_903833025.1 uncultured Bacteroidota bacterium
AATTATGTAAACGTTTTAATGAAGAATGTTCACGTTTCAAATAATTATGTAAACGTTTCAATTAAGAATGTTCACGTTTCAATTAATAACGTTCACGTTTCAATTAAGAATGTTCACATTTCAATTAATAACTTAAACGTTTTAATGAAGAATATAAAGGTTTTGATAGAAACGTTTGCAGATATAAAGGAACTGCAAGCGCATATAAGTGGGTTATCTGATGCGTTACCAGCGGGTAAAGGGAAGGTAGCTTTTTTAAGTAACCGCTTAAAAGAGATTGGCGAAGAAATTAACGATTTGCGAGTTTCCATTAGTTTGCTTGCCGTAAGGTATTTATTTAAAACCCGCGCTACCGAAATTAGGTGAGGCAAGGGTGAGAAATTATGAGTTATGTCCTTCGACAAGCTCAGGATGACAAATTATGAGATATGAATTGGTGGCAGCAGTTTTAAAATTGTAAAGCATAAATTGTGGGATTATAGGTTGCGATAGCAGGTTATAAAAAAAAAATATGAGTTATGTCCTTCGACAAGCTCAGGATGACAAATTATGAGTTATAGGTTGTTGTTGGAGCATCTGACATCCAACGTCTAAAATCTCACATCTAAACAAAAAAAATAAAAATAGACCTTCCGGTATAAAGGTGAACCGAGAATTAACGATTATGAGCACAACTATAATTAAATTAATAACCGTGGTATTAAAGCTGTCGAATATGTCAGTAGCCACAGTTATCGCAACAGTGGAGTCGATAGTGTTGAAAATGACTACAAATACAAATTTTACAACACCAACTCCAACGCTTACTACGGTAACAGGATTAAAGGATGATTTAAAAGCAGCAGCAGCCGATGCAGCCAATGGCAGCAAAGCAGCTAAAGCATTAGTAAAAGTCAAACTTCGTAGCTTGAAACTGTCTATGAAAACACTTAGGGCTTACGTTGAAACAATTGCAAATGCAAATGCTTTAACTGCGGAACAAGTGGCACTAAGTTCGGGTATGGGTGTAAAAGCAGTAACACCACGCCAGAAACGCATATTTACAGTGTTAAACACTGATATATTGGGGGCTGTAAAAGTTTTTTGTCCGAGAAAAAAGGGTGATGTAGCTTTTGAATTTGAATACACCACCACCCCTGCTGATGAAAGGAGTTATGTTTCTACCGGCCCTAAAGCTAGTGCTACTCGTACAGTGCCAGATTTAGAAAGTGTAAAAGAATACTGGTTTCGTTGGGCAGCAATTACTAAAACAGGACGTGGCAGCTGGAGCGACCCTATTAGTATTACTGTAACTTAAAAACAAAAAAACTCCATCTCTTCCCCCTCTCCTGTATCCTGAGCGTAGTCGAAGGAAGGAGGGGGTAGGAGGTGGTAAAAAAACTATGTGTCTATGTTTCTATGTGGTAAAAAAACAGGAACGCCGATGACGAAGATTGAGCAGATTTAAAAGGATAAAACAGCAACAATCAGATTTGAAACAATAATTAATAAAAATCAAACAAAAACAGCATAAAGCAACAAAAACAACATAAAGCAACAAAAAACAACAAAAACCCAAAAACAACATAAAACAACAAAAACAACATAAAACAACAAAAAACCAAAAACAAAATGAAAACAATAACAATACACATCGCAAAGTTTTTACCAGCATTTATAATGCTGATAAGAGCAAATTTTTTCCGTTCAAAAATAAAAAGCACTTCAACTGGCTCTGTGAACAAAGATGAAAAGAAAACAGAACCAATCTTAAAAAGTAAATTACCTAAAAAGATGATGATAGAAACAAATTTTAGGAAGCTAAGCAACATCCAATTAATACAACTTACTGAAAATGTGATGCAACAAATGACGATAAGCAATTGCTACATCCCGTCCCACTTAAAGTATCTGGAAACAATTAGTGTTTTCTCCAACTTCCACGTTTGTTATATGTCCTGTAAGTATGATTCAGAAGCAAAGCTAGAGTTGCCCGCTCATCGCAAAAAATTAATAGAACACCTAACTCTTATTGCCAAAATGGTAAAGCACCACGCCGAGTTAGATGCTGCTAATGCTGCGCATATTTTAACAACGTCAGGGTTTGAAGTTAATTAGTTATGAGTTATGAATTATGAGTTATGTCCTTCGGCAAGCTCAGGATGACAAGTGATGAATTATGAGTTATGTCCTTCGGCAAGCTCTGGATGACAAGTTATGAATGATGTCCTTCGGCAAGCTCAGGATGACAAGTTATGAATTATGA
>CAILDT010000909.1 GCA_903833025.1 uncultured Bacteroidota bacterium
CAGACGTGTGCTCTTCCGATATACATTCATAATTATTTTCATCTTTACCTACTGTTTCAAATGGAAATCTTTTTGTCAAATCTGCTTCTCCTGATAAACTTTTACATTTTTGCTAATACTCGTCATTATATTTTTCTGCATCTTCCTTCGCTTCTTTCACTTTCTCAGCAATTTTTGCATACACTTCATCAACTAAAGGGTAAGCGTTTTCTTCTATTGTAGCGCCGCCGCCTTGTATCCCGCCGCCGCCTTTCACTATGGAGGATTTATTCCCCCTCATTTTCTGCACATTATCATAATCCTGCTTTAAAAATCGCCTTATTTCATTTTTAAGTGGTTCTTGTAAATCTTCTTTATACTTATCCGTCGGTTTATTATTATATAAATTCGCTACAGACTCGGCGTGTCTAACCCAATAAAAATTAACGGTATCGTCTGCCGGAGGTGGTGGAGGTGTAGGTGTTACAGGTGGTGGAGGTGGAGGAGGTACGTTAATAGGTACAGGTACAGGCGTACTACTAGATACAACCCCACGAGGCTTAACAGCCGCAGGCTTAGCATTAGCATTATTAGGAGCATTATTAGGAGCATTAGTAGGAGCATTAGTAGGAGCATTAGCCTTAACAGCAGTAGGAGCCTTAATATCTGCATTTTCCCTTATTTCTCTCTCTCTTGCTGCCTTTGCTGCTGCCTTTGCTGCCTCTATCTTTTTCTTCTCTCCCGGAGTTATTTGTCTATATACTTTCTTATCGTCCATCTCATTATCTGTATAAATTTCTACAACTTCAACGGGTTTATTTAATCTTTCTTCTGGATTACTCATTTTTTGCATTTTATACATTTCTATACCCGCTGCATTCATTATTTTATCTGATATATAGTGAGCAAATAAATATGATTGTTTATTTGCTTATTGTTTTTTAATATTACGGGTTTTCTTTACTTTAATATGTTTGCGCGTTTGTTTTCTTTTATTGTGTTTCTTTTTCCTATGAGTTTTTATCCTTTTAAGGTGTTTTATTTTTTTTCTATGAGTTTTTTTCTTACCTCCGTCTGCAGAATTTACCTCATTGTTATTGAGATTGTCACCATAGTCAGATACGGAGTTAGATGTAGTTACACCTGATATCTCTTTAATTGTAACAGGTACTGTTTTAATTGTCATTATAAAATTTTTTTTTAAAAAATCAAAACGTGACATTTCTTTATCATCCAAAGATCTAATAGGTATTTTTTGCAGTTTTTCCATCATTATTGAATCTTCTTTTGTATATTTTTCAGTTGGTGGAGTAAATTCTAAATCAATTGTTTCTTTCATCGCAGTCTCTAATAAAAACTCACTTACTTCTTGAGGAATAAAGAAATCATCTCCTTTTCTCATATATTCTTCTTTAGTTATTACTCTTTTTGTTGGTTCACTACTAGCTTTTAAATCATATAAGTGATATTCAAAATAATTTCTGTACGGATTTGTACCTAAAGGATTCGCATAACCTTCTTTTGGTGCGACTCTTCCATCTTTTTCTTTTTCATCTTCGCGTCTAGAATCACATTGTTTTTCAGGATTAATTACGGGGATTTTAGAAAAATCACACCAATTCTTCTCAGCTTTGCCCTCTTTACCCTCTTCAGCCGCTTCAGCCGCTTCAGCCGCTGCATTAATACCTTCAATATTTTCTATCAAACTTTTACGTCTTTCAGCTTCTTTTATAACTAATTGATTTGCCGCACTCATCACATCTGTTTGTGCCATTATACGTTGCTCATTTTCGTTTAACACTTGTGCTTCGATACCTTCGGCATTAACCTGTTCAATTGGTTTTTGGTTGCCATTGTCATCTGTGCACTTTTCATTTTTAGTATACGTTTTTTTTAAGTAAGAATGTCTTTCAAGCCATTTAACCAAATGTACTAGGGTATATGTAGGAAATCCTTCTAATTTTAAAATAATATAATTTTCGTTATTGTTTTTAAAG
>CAILDT010000910.1 GCA_903833025.1 uncultured Bacteroidota bacterium
CGCCTCTCTCTCGTATTTTATTGCCAATGCCAATTTATAATGTTCTATTGCTTTATCAAACTGCAACTGTTCAAGATAAATATCGCCTATAAGCCGTTCGCTCCAGTTTTTATAATCTTTATCAAGTGCAGCTTTTTCTGCCCAATGCAATGCTTCAGTATATTTTTTATTTGCCAGATAATTTTTACTTATTTTAAGCATACAGTTGCTAAAATCAGGTTCGTGTTCCACACATTTCAAATAACATTCCAATGCTTTATCGCTTTTATTTATTACATCGTACATCCCACCTCCCAGCCAGTGTGCCCAATAGAGAATGTTTTCGTCCTTACATTCCACCATCAACTTTTCGCAAATTGTTAAACATTTGGAATGATTGGGCGGTGAGGAATAATAAATAAGAGATTTATTTATAAGTATTAAATGTTCGTCTTCGGGATGTTCAAGTAATGCAGTATCGTAAAGTAATGCCCTTTCTTCAACAGACATATCAAAATTTATATTCCTCAAATAAGAGGGATTACCAAGTTGTCCCATTTTTTATATTTTTTTTCAAAAGTAGGTAAAAGGAAGCAATAAAAGCATAATCGTTTTAACAAGTACAGTATATGGAAAATGTTTTGACGTGATTAAAAAAAACTATTTCCCCATTGTAACCAATAATGATTACCTTTACACATAATTAATCTCACCGGTTACACTTCATTTAGCATCTCCAACTGCAAAATGATTAGATACTTCCTTTAGATACTGATAGCGAATAGATATAGCATAAATGGGTATATATAAATGTATAATGATAACAGATAATATAGCAGCAATAATAGTAAAGCGTGTATGTAATGCAGCAACTGTGGGCAATACAACACAGGTTACTGCATTGCTAACAGCAAAGCGAAAAGTGCTACAACCAACTTGTATTATATGTGGCAGCTGTTGGGCAATGCTCGCCCAAGTACGGGCAATGCTACAACATAGTTCTACACTGTGTGCCCGTTGTTGTGCAAAGCTTACTCAAACACGGGCCATGCTGCAACATACTTCTCCACTGTATGCCCTTACTTGTGCAAGGATTACTCAAACACGGGCAATGCTACAAGAAACATCTCCACTGTATGCCCGTACTTGGGCAAGTGTTGCACAAACACTGGCAGTGTTACAAGAAACATCTCCACTGTATGCCCGTACTTGGGCGAGTATTGCACAAACACTGGCAATGTTGCAACAATCATCTCCATTGGTTATAACAAAAGGTTATAAGGGTTATGAATTATGAGTTATGAATTAAGAGTTATGAGTTAAACAAATAAATAATATAAAAACAAGTACAATGGAAACAGAAAACAAAGAAGTTGCAATAGTTATCTCTTCAAGGGCTAGTGGTTATCATATAGCAAAATTAGGTTTTACCAGAAAAGCTGCTGATACTACATTTTATAGCAAAGCAAAAGGTATTGCAGCAGCAATTAGATTAGATGTAAAAGGATATTATGATCCGCAGTTTGAATACCTTGATTTATTAGACCGACAACTTTATTCGTTCTTGAGGTCAATTGTTAGTATTAAATTAGGAGGGTTAGGTAAAGTAGCTAAAAAGAATAGGTTAAAATACGATTTAATGGGTACGTTGAATGGTGCGCTTGGCTTTATAAACCAGTTAGCAAGAGATGATGGTTTTAATTCGGAAGAAATAATTACGGGAGCAAATCTTTTGGTTTGTGGCAAACGTAGGAATGTAAAAAAAGAGTTAAGAGCAAAACAAGGGTTGCGAGAAGACGAAATTATACTTTATTGTATTGCAGAAAAAGTAAATGGTAAATATGTGGATGCGGTATATTATTGGCAATGGAGTATTGATGATGGCGAAACGTGGAATAATGTGGATGCTACTGATGGGGCAACTGTAATAATACCAGGAATGAAGAGAACTTCTACTCTATTTCGTAAATGCAGCAAAATAGGAAAACGTGGTAAAACTGCCTGGTGTAACCCTGTAGAAATTCTTCCGGGAGCTAATCCACGTATTCAATAAATAATAATTAACTCAACTTGCCAGTTATTTGTTTATATCATTTGCAATAGAAGTCCAGTAGGGTCTATATCTTAATAGAAATAAATAATCCATACGACTTATAAGCCCCATAGGGGCGATATGTTATAAACCATTTAATTCATTGAATTATACCACCCCTATGGGGCTTTATTACATTTTATTGTTGCTTTAACTATTAAGATGTAGTCCCTAAGGGACAAAGCATCCGTCTATACTAGCAACTAGCGACTTGAGTTATTTGTTTGGATGAGCATTATTCTCCGCAAAGTTGTTTTCCTCTTTCGAGTATTTTACCAAATTCAATAGCTAACTGTTTTCTTGCTTCCTGCTCTTTTTTGTTTTCATCTACTTTCCGGCAAGGAACAGTTTGGTCTAATTTGTTGGAAAGGTAATCAGCATACATATCGGGGAGTAACTTTGCTACTCTGTTATTTCTGTATTTATATACTACATCTAAAAATGCTTCTTTCCAATCTTCATTTTCCTCAATTGGCAATGGCTCGGGTTCTTCTACTAAATACTCAGTAGCATCGTAATAATATCTAAAAGCAATACTCCCCTGCGTTTCCTCCACTTCTCCTATCACCTGGTTTAATACATTATTATCATAATTAAACTGGCGAAGGAAATTTATAAGTGCATCACGGTCGTTAGGCAAACGTGGTCTGTTATCAGGGATACTGGCATCAGGATTTTTTGTTAATGTTTCGGTTCTGTATTCATCATATTTTTGAAGATATGTTTTTTCCTTTTCTCCTATAATGTCAGGCAATTGAAGCAACGATGAATTTTGGGTAGCATAATTGTGATAATGGTACCAAGGCGGAATAAGTGACCTACCGCTATTAGTATGATAGTCATTTTTAATAGCTTTATAATCCTGCCAGGTATGGCATTTCCAGTTTACACGGTATTCGCTCGATTTTAAATAATCCATATACACCTTTAATTCATCTTCCGAAATAGGAGATAAAAATTTTGCATCCCTGATGTTTATTTCCCAATATTCAAAATCAAAAGTAGAACTGATGCCTTTAATTTCTATAAGTTGGGCACGCCACTGGCATTGCATATCGAATAATTTTTTTTGCTGTATTTCGCAAAGGGCATCTTCGGTATAATATAAAAATGGATTTCTATTATGGTGCATCCGTTTAATCAACTTTGGTCCCCACGAAAGTGACCACGTTACTTCTTTTCCATAATATTCCTTAAAAAATTTATCATCCCATTCGCTTTCAAAATTGTTTTCTTTGAGTTCTTTATAAGCAGGATTGTTTTCGAGCTGTTTACTCACTTCTTCCTGTTTCCATTCTCTGTAAATAAGCTGGTATAACTCGTCTTTGATTTCATCATTCCACGGAAGTTCAGGAAATTCAGGGTCTTGTATGTTGATTTTCATAGTTTAATTGTTATATGTGAGATGTAAGCTGCGTTATACTAAACTTGTGGAAGTATTAAAAGTCAAAATCTCTTGGTTCTCCCAATAGTTCTCTGCCTTCCAATATTCTATCGCGCCAGGTGTTCAAATTTTTTTCCCAACTCTTTATATGTCCTTCATAAACTTCGGTATTTTCAAAAGGTATCCCCATTTCCTTTCTCATATTATAATCTTCAAAAACCAATTTCATAGCATCAGCCACTTGCTGAGTTTCGTATTTATAAAGAGCATTAACTATTCCCTGTTTCCAATCATAATATGCTGCTATAGGTATTTTAAAGGGAGTGTATTCTAATTGAGAAAGTGCCTCCCTTGCTTCTCCGTCCATTGGGTTTTCGTAGTCATAATCATCCATATCCACTCCTAATTCCTGCTTTTTTTTATATACCTCATAATAGGAAGACGTTTCTTTAAAATAATAATTAGTAAGTTCATCTTCATTTTCTTCCATAAATTCCATTACAAATTCCATTATCTGGTAGTAATCTAAACGTTTGGGTTGAGGCGGCTTAAGTGCAGCAGTTACCTTCTCTATCTTTTTTTCGTGTTTGTTAAATTCATCTAAATAAACCTGTTCCTTTTCACCTCTTATATTCGGAAGAATAAGAAGAGAACCAGTACCTTTTCGTATATCATAAAACGAATACCATTCAGGCATATAACCGCTTTCATCGCTATTCATATATTCATCTTTAAATCCTACGTAATCCTGCAAAGAAGAAAAAGGGTCGAAATGAAAAGTATAATCATCAGTGAGTATGTAGCTGATATATAAATCCACTTCATCCTCCGTTATTGGCTCTAAAAATGGACATTCTTTAATATTTTGTTCCCAATACTGGAAATCCCAGCTTACTTTTATTTCAGGAATTTCAATTTTTTCTGCTCTCCATAAACACTGCATTGAAAACATTTTTTTCTGTTGAATCTCCCAAAGCCCTTCTTCTGCTCGGATTTTTGGGTCCAAAATTCTACTTGTTTGCAATTTTTCCAACACATTACCGTTAACTACATTTCTTGCTTTTTCAGATGCAATTTTATGTATAAAGTCCGGAATACTATCAGCACGAAACGTATTGAAAAAATCTTTGAACTTCGGATTAGTTTCCAAGTCCTTCTTAGTTGCCTGATATACTCTGTTCTTTTCAATAAGTGTAGGAACTACTTGTTGGAAATAATTGGAAAATGGAAAATCGAATTGTTTAAAAAATTCTTCAATTACTTTTTCATCTATCGAATGGCTTTTACTCATTGTGTTTTATTTAGTACGGTAAAAGTACAGCTAATAAATCGGATAAATGAATTGCTTAACATATATTTAAAGATGGAAATAGATGTTATGTTTTTTGTGTATGTTTGAAAAAAGAATTGAAACCGAACAATGCGAAAAATAGTTTATCATTTTTTACTCCTCTTACTTATAGCTTCTTGTTCTTCTGTTGAAGATAAAAAAGAAACAAGAACCGTTTTCAAATACAACGAAATGGGTTCCGTTACATCCTTAGACCCCGCACACGCCAGTAGTTTCGAGAACATTGCAATTGTAAATCAAGTCTTCAATGGTTTGGTCGAAATGAATGACTCACTCCGCATTCGCCCATCTATAGCCAAAACGTGGCACATCTCTGCTGATGAACTTACTTATACTTTTAATTTACGGAACGATGTTTTTTTTCACAACAACCAATGTTTTGCAACCGGAAAAGGAAGAAAAGTAACTGCAAATGATTTCATTTACAGCTTCACCCGCCTTATGGATGCTACTGTTTCCAGTGCCACCACTTTACTTTCTTATGTTGATACATTACATCACAAAGGTTTTGAAGCACCCAACGATACCACCTTTTTAATTCATCTTAAAAAACCTTTCGTACCTTTTTTAGGAATATTAACAATGAAATATTTTTCGGTATTACCCAAAGAAGCAATTACATTCTACGGAGATGAGTTTCGGATTAACCCTGTAGGCACAGGTGCTTTCCAATTTAAGATGTGGGAAGAGGGTAGTAAAATAGTACTTCTCAAAAATGAAAATTACTTTGAGTATGATGGCAGCAATCGTTTGCCTTATTTAGATGCAGTTGCAGTTTCGTTAATTAAAGACCGCGAAACTTCTTTCCTTAACTTCCTGAAAGGCACCACCGATATGGTTTCTGGCATTGATGCAATAAATACAGATGAAGTACTTACACCAGAAGGGACTATAAATGATGAATATAAAAACAAATTCTACTTACAAACAACGCCCTTCCTCAAAACCGATTATTTAGGTTTTGTAATTGATGAAAGTTTACCGATTGTAAAAAATTCGCCTGTAAAAATTAAAGCACTTCGCAAGGCAATTAATTATGGCTTCGACCGTAAAAAGATGGTGCAGTACCTGCGGAGAAGTTTGGGAATACCAGCAACAGCAGGGTTTATACCGCCAGGGTTACCATCCTTTAATGCCTCCATTGTAAAAGGATATGATTACAATACGGATAGTGTGCGAGCATTATTGCTACAAGCCGGCTTCCCGAACGGAAAAGGATTACCCGACATTTCGCTTGCTACAAGCGGACAATACCTCGAACTTGCTGAATACATACAGTCGCAATTAGGAGAAGTGGGAATTAAAATAAAAATAGATGTGGAGAAACCTTCTGTGCTTGCAGAAAATTCGGCTAACAGTAAGATTAATTTCTTTCGCAAGTCGTGGGTTGCTGATTATGCTGATGAAGAAA
>CAILDT010000911.1 GCA_903833025.1 uncultured Bacteroidota bacterium
AACATAGGAAGGTTGGTGTATCCAACGAAAGTTTGGTTGAGTAACATAGGAAGGTTGGTGTATCCAACGAAGGTTTGGTTGAGCAAATTAGAAACTTTACACTAATCAATAAAAATTATTACTTTTATTCTCTCAAATAAAAACAAGCATTGCTGATGAAATTAAAACTATTACTGTTCGCACTTTTTTTATCCATAAAAATAATAGCTCAACAAAATTATGAGCGAAATGAAGTATTTTCGGTTTTTGAAAAACAAGAGGCGGAGCTAAAATCCATTTCGCATCCTAATACACTTACCGCCTCTAACCTTAGGAGCGACACGGTGGATATTTTAAAATATACCATTAATTTAAACATTACCAGCTTTGTTGATAGCACTATTAAAGGAAATACGGTAATTAAATTTACGCCTAAATTAAACGGTATCACCACTATTAATTTAGATTTGTTGATGCTTACCATTGATTCTATTACAAATGCGGGTAGCGTACTGGCGTACAATTACGATGATACATTGCTAAACATAAATTTGCCAACTACATATAACATAGGCGATACAAGCAGTTTAACGGTTTATTATCACGGGCATCCGCGGGGCGATGCGTCGGGCTGGGGCGGGTTTTATTTCAGTCCTACTTATGCTTATAATTTAGGAGTTGGCTTTGCTGCATTGCCTCATAACTACGGCAGGGTGTGGTATCCGTGCTTCGATAATTTTGTGGAGCGTGCCGTTTATGAGTTTAATATTACTACCAATAATGGCAAAACATCCTATTGTAATGGCTATTTGGCAAACGACACTACTGATGGTGGAGGCAACAGAACTCGCAAATGGGTGATGGATAAACAGATTCCGAGTTATTTAGCTTGTGTTTCGGTGGCTGCTTATGCACAAGTAAATCAAACATTTAATGGGCTGAATGGTGTTGTACCAGTTGTGCTTGCTGCGTTGCCAACGGATACTACCAATGTAAAAAATGCTTTTGTAAATCTTCATCTCGCTTTTAATACGTGGGAAAATCACTTCGGTCCGTTTCGTTGGAATAAAGTGGGCTATACTATGGTGCCTTTTAATTCCGGCGCGATGGAACACGCTACTGCTATATCATACCCAGTTGTGGTTACTGGCGCAGGGTACGGCACCACATACCAAAATATAATGGCGCACGAATTATCGCATCATTGGTTTGGCGATTTGGCAACCTGCCGAACAGCCCAAGAAATGTGGCTAAACGAAGGGTGGACGCATTACTGTGAATTTTTATTTTACGAAGCATTAAATGGTTATACCAGTTATCAAACGTATGTGAGAGCCAATCACGAAACCAATCTACAGTTTATACATCACAAAGAAGGCGGCTATCAGGCACTTTCCAACGTGCCGCTTGCTTATACTTATGGCGACCACGTGTATAACAAAGGCGCAGACGTGGCGCATACACTAAGAAGTTATTTTAATAACGATAGTTTATTTTATTCATCATTGAAAACGTACTTAAATAATCATCAATATACCGATGTTTCGAGTACTGATTTCAGAGATGCACTAAGCGCAGCAAGCGGTTTAAACCTCACCGACTTTTTCGATAACTGGGTTTTTAATCCCGGATGGTGCCATTTTTCAATAGATTCATCAACTGTTACACCTGTCGGTGGAAGTTACAATGTTACCATTTATGTAAAACAAAAACTAACTGGCGCGCCGAGTTATTTTACTAACGTTCCTCTCGAAATAACCTTCAAAGCTGCTAATTGGACTGAGCAAACACAATCCTTTGTAATGTCGGGCGCAAATGCTTCCTTCAGTTTTACCGTTCCTTTTAACCCAGTTTTAATTGCTTTAAATAAAGGAGAAAAAATAAGTGAAGCCATCGCGCCCGAATATCATACTATAAAAACACTTAACAATACTAATTTCAGTAATGCAAGAATGATTACAAATGTTTCTTCAATTACTGATTCTGCTTTTGTAAGAGTGGAACATAACTTTACTGCTCCTGATAGTTTTAAGCAACAGTTTCAGCCCTATCGCTTATCTCCTAATCATTATTGGAAAGTGGATGGTATTATACCGCCCACATTTAGGTCGAAAACTACAGTAAGTTATGATGGACGCACTGCCTTATTCAGCGGAAACCAATGGTTGGATAATGATTTAATAAATACCTATGAAGATAGTGTTGTGCTGATGTATCGCCGCAATGCAGCTGATGACTGGCATTTGTATCCATATCACGACACAGTTAATTTTTTGGGCGGCAACAATAATAAATACGGGCAAATAACGTTTGATTCTTTATTATTAGGTGAGTATGTTTTCGCAATGCACGACTGGGCGTTGGGAATAAATAATAACGCTGCTACTTCACAATCGCCTTATATAAAGCTGTTTCCAAACCCTGCAACAGATTTATTAAATGTTGATTTAGCAAATGCGAATGCAATTATTTCTGCAAACGCTACCATTATTATTACTGATATAATGGGCAAACTTATTTACAAACAAAAATTAACTCACCAGCAAAACATAGTAAACATTAATACTTCAGAGTTTAGTAACGGGTTGTATTTTGTTTCCTTAAAAACCAATGAAGCATTAATCTCTACTGATAAATTTATAGTCGCACATTAAATAAACACCCATCTTATGAAAATAAAACTACTTGTATTATCCATTCTCATTGCTTCTTTAAAAATAGTAGCACAGCAAAATTCGCTTATTAACACGCTTGATATTGCCGAAATGGAAAAGAAATCTTTTTCGCCACATAACAAATCGTTGAATTCACTTGTAGTTAATAATTATGATTTAAAATACCATCGCTGCGAATGGCAAGTGGACCCAGCCGTGCGTCACATTCAAGGTAAAATTACTTCTTACTTTAAACCTACTGTTACAGGGTTCAATCAAATACAGTTTGACTTAACGGATACACTTATTGTTGATTCAGTAAAATATCACAACACCGCAATAACCTTTAATCAAAGCCTTACCGACATATTGCAAATTAATTTTCCTGCAACTATTCCTATCAACACCCTCGATTCTGTTTCTGTTTGGTATGGCGGAACACCTGCTCAAAGCGGATTTGGTGCTTTTAATCAAACCACTCATAATAGCGGCACTGTGCCTGTAATCTGGACTTTATCCGAACCAATGGGCGCAAAAGATTGGTGGCCCTGCAAGCAGGATTTGGTTGATAAAGTAGATTCGGTTGATATTATAGTAACCGTTCCGCAAGTCAACAGAGTTGGTAGTAATGGAGTGCTGTTGTCGGAAGATACGGTAGGAACAAATAAAATATATCATTGGAAAACTAAATATCCGATAGCTGCTTATCTTATTGCCATCGCTGTTACTAATTATGCTTATTACTCTAATTATGTTCCCCTCATAGGTGGCGATTCGCTTCAAGTATTAAACTATGTTTATCCCGAAGACCTTGCAGTTGCTCAAACACAAACGCCGGATATTATTAATGTAATTAAGTTTTATGACAGTCTGACGATTGAATATCCTTTTAAAATGGAAAAATATGGTCACGCTGAATTTGGCTGGGGTGGCGGTATGGAGCATCAAACAATGACATTTTGTATCAACTTCGGTCATTCACTTATCGCCCACGAATGTGCTCATCAGTGGTTCGGCGACCACGTTACGTGCGGTTCTTGGCAGGATATATGGCTAAACGAGGGGTTTGCTACTTTCTTTGAAGGGCTTACAGAAGAACGCTTTTTCCCAAGTACTTGGTACAACTGGAAAAAATCAAAGATTGATTACATCTCTCAAATATCTTATGGTTCTGTGCTTTGCGATGATACTACTAATGTAAACAGAATTTTTGACGGAAGATTATCATATAATAAAGGTTCGTATTTGCTTGTTATGTTGCGCTGGAAACTTGGCGATTCGGTATTTTTTCACGCATTAAAGAATTATCAAAGCGACCCTTTGCTTGCAGGAGGTTATGCTAAAACACCTGATTTAAAAGCACATTTAGAGAGCCAAAGTGGACAAAATCTCACCAGCTTTTTTAATGAATGGTATTATAATCAAGGGTGGCCCACCTACCATTTGTTATGGAGCCAAGCGGGTAATCAAGTTACACTTACTGTAAACCAAACTACCAGCCATCCATCCGTTTCATTTTATGAAATGCCTATTCCTGTTAAATTCTTCGGCGCAGGGCACGATACCACCATTGTTTTTAATCATACATTTTCAGGTCAGGTATTTCTACCTACCATTAATTTTATGGTTGATAGTATTCAATTCGACCCTGATTTGCATATATTGTCTGCCTTTAACACAGTTACAGGTATCCCTACTTTTGGCTCATTGACAAACCAAATCAATATTTACCCAAACCCAACTAAAACTAATATTACTATTAATATTCAACTGAAAAACACAGATGAACTTACTTTTGAGGTATTTGATGTTGTAGGCAATAAAATTAGCAGCGAAAAGGCAACTGTAATTGCAGGAAGTACATTAAAAACGCTACAAACAGAGCATCTTGCAGCCGGAGAATATATAGTAAAGATAAAAGGAAAGGAGATTAATTTCTCCCAAAAAGTGCTGAAACAATAAATATTTGTTTGCGGAATGGATATTTTTCTATCTTTGCGTCCCTTTTAAAAAAAGGATTAACAAATTATAAACAATTAAAACTAAAAAACAATGCTAAAAAGTTATGAAACCGTCTTCATTATGACTCCCGTTTTGTCTGATGATCAGGCAAAGGAGACGGTAAGTAAGTACAAAAAGTTACTTACAGACAATGGATGCAAAATTGTGAATGAGGACCATTGGGGACTCCGCAAGTTGCAATATCCGATTCAAAAAAAGACCACTGGTTTTTACCACGTGGTGGAATTTCAAGGGCCTCCAACATTTGTTGCGGAACTTGAAGTAGTTTATAAACGTGATGAGCGTTTACTTCGTTTCCTTACTGTTGCGCTTGATAAACACGCAGTTGTCTACAGCGAAAAAAAGAGAAATAAAACTAAAGTAGTTGCTTAATTAATTTAAAAAGAAAAGAAAATGGCTTATAAAAATGATGTTAGATACCTTGCTCCTCCCACAGTGGATGTGAAAAAGAAGAAATACTGCCGCTTTAAGAAAAGTGGAATTAAGTATATTGATTACAAAGACCCTGCATTTTTGTTGAAGTTTATTAACGAGCAAGGCAAAATTTTGCCTCGCAGATTAACTGGTACTTCTGTAAAATATCAGCGCAAAGTTTCAAAAGCTATCAAACGTGCTCGTCATTTGGCTTTATTGCCTTACGTAGCTGATTTGATGAAATAGAATTAACCCTTAAAAAGAAATCAAAAATGGAAGTAATATTAAAACAAGACGTTAAAAACTTAGGATATAAGGATGACGTTGTAAAAGTAAAACCAGGATACGGAAGAAATTTCTTGATTCCAAAAGGTTTGGCTTCAATGGCAACAGTGTCGTCGAAAAAAATGTTGACAGAAACTGTTAAGCAACGTGCTTTTAAAGAGCAAAAAATTAAAAAAAATGCTGAAACGACTGCTGCTAAATTGAAAGATGTAGTAGTGCAAGTGGGTGCTAAGGTAGGTGAAACAGGAAAAATTTTCGGTTCGGTTACCTCGGTTCAATTAGCTGATGCAATTAAAAAGTTAGGATATGATGTGGATAGAAAAAACATTAAGATGAGTGAGGAAGCTGTGAAGACAGTGGGCACTTACACTGCTGAAATTCGTTTTCACAAGGAAGTAACAGGAACTGTTACTTTTGAAGTAATATCAGAATAACTAATTTTCAACTTATTTTAAAAGGCAACTCAAGAGATTGGGTTGCCTTTTTTTGCTCTTATCATTTCTCTTTTCCCTGGAGGACCTGCCAAAGTTTCGACAATGAAACCTACCTTTTTTAACGTTCGTTTTACTTCTCCTTTTGCACAATAAGTGACCAAACAATCATTTGGTTTTAGAACCAAAAACAATTTTAAGAATATTTCTTCTGTCCACATTGTGGGTTGTACACTAGGTCCGAAGGCGTCGAAATAAATTAAATGGTAATTGCTACTAAAATTTATTTCCTGCAA
>CAILDT010000912.1 GCA_903833025.1 uncultured Bacteroidota bacterium
AAGTGAAAACTTATTCAGAAGACGGAAGTAATTCTCAAAAGATAAATGAGTGGGCAAAATAAACTCTCGAAAGACCTTACTGCTGCTAACAAGAACTGTGGTTAAAAACAAGTCTTTTTAGAGAAATATTTTTCATCATATGGCAATTCAGATTTAGCAATTGCCACACATTGTTTTATCAGTTTATTACTTA
Organism: uncultured Bacteroidota bacterium; assembly: GCA_903833025.1. Classification (GTDB taxonomy): domain Bacteria; phylum Bacteroidota; class Bacteroidia; order 2-12-FULL-35-15; family 2-12-FULL-35-15; genus 2-12-FULL-35-15. The sequence goes on from CAILDT010000912.1 coordinate 194, forward strand.
CCGCAGCTAACGCCAGTTTTCCCCCAGTTGGCGTAGCGTCCGCTACGTTCTGCATAACAAGGCGTCTCGCCTTACATCAAACTTATTTTTACTTCTTATCAATATATTCCTGCTGGCAAACTTGTTTAGCCACAAATAAAATATCGCTTCTACGGAGCTTACTTTTAAATTTATTATGTTCTACTATTAAGATATAGCTCCTAACGGAGCTGAAAAATAGATGCTTTTATGCTCCGTTAGGAGTAATATGTTAATAGGAAAAGAAAATTAACTACTTCTGAAAGCCCCTTTTGTTGTTAAAGGATATTCGATAACAATGGAAAATATGAATAAGTATTTATTTTGTTAGATTGATTGATGCAAATAATAATGTGGTTTATACGCAGAGAGTGATTAAACAGTAAGAACAAGCTTTGTGAGGCATTCTAAATATTAGAATATGCCGTTTTAAAGTAAACTATTATTATTTCACGCTATATAATTAATATATGCGTACTTTTGTCGCAATTATAAATTAAATAAATAAATAAAATGCAAAAAGGAATTGTAAAATTTTTCAATGAAGCCAAAGGATTTGGTTTTATCAAACCAAACGACGCAGGCGAAGATGTATTCGTTCACGTGTCAGGCACAATGGAAGAAATTCGTGAAAACGACGAAGTGCTTTTCGAAGTGGAACAGGGCAAAAAAGGTTTAAGTGCTGTAAATGTAAAAAAAGCATAATTATACTAAAAATGTAATTTACCTAAAAAGCCCCCCGATAATTATCGGGGGGCTTTTTTCGTTAATTTGGATAAGTTGATTACTTATCTTTTTTCTCTCCTTCTCCTTTTTTGTGCTTACCTTTTTTGTGCTCACCTTTTTTGTGCTCTTTCTTCTCTTCCTTTTTCTCGTCTTTCTTTTTGTCTTCTTTTTTCTCTTGTTTCGGAGCTTCTTGTTTTGGCTTTTGCGCTTCCTGAGCAAAAGTTACTGAAGACACTAATAATGCTGCAGCAACTAATAAACTTACTTTTTTCATTTTTGTTTTGTTTTTAATTATTATTAATTTAAAGTTTTATAATTGGGATATGCCAATAACCATACCACCAATTTTGTAATGGAGACTTAGCAGTTTATTTTGTGAAAAATTAACAATATGTTTTTTTACCTTTCTCTTTTTAAGAAGAGAGCTGGGTGTGGGGTACATAAAATATCAGGAAATTTTATTACTTTTGTCGTCCTCAAAAAAACAACTAAATAAAAAATTAAACAATGAATATAATTCGCGAAGATATTGATGAGCTTAATGCCTTAATAAAAGTAAAAGTAGAAGAAGCAGATTATTTGCCCAAAGTAGAATCTTTATTAAAAGAATATCAGAAAAAAGATAGAACTCCGGGTTTCCGACCTGGAAACATACCTATTGGATTAATTAGAAAAAGGATTGGTACAAGAATTAAAGCAGACGAAATACAGAATGTATTGAACGATTCGTTAACTAATTATTTGGAGAAAGGTGATGTTGAAATCGTAGGGAATCCAATACCAAGTAGCCGACAAACAGGTGAGATTGATTGGGTTAATCAAAAAGATTTTGAGTTCCTATACGATATGGGTTTAGCACCTAAATTTAATATTGATATTTCTTCGGGAATTAAAATGGTGTATCAAAAAATAAAAGTGAAAGATGAATTGGTAGATACTCAAGTAAATGCTATCGCTACCCGTTACGGTAAAGTAAGTGCTACCGAAATATCAACACATAAAGATAGAATGAGTGGGAAGTTTGCAGAATTGGACAGCAATGGCGAACTGCTCGAAGCTGGCATCGCAACCTCCGGCTCCTTATACATACCTCGCATAAAGGATGAAACAACAAAAAAAATGCTAACTGGTGTTAAGGTGGGCGATAAAGTAATTGTTGATTCTCAACTACTGTCGGATACTAAAACCGACTTGGCTGCTATGTTAAATATTGAAAAAGAAGTAGCTGAAAATCTTACATCAAAATTTCAATTTACAGTTGAAAATATTACTGGAATGATACCTGCCGAACTTAATCAGGAGTTTTTTGACAAGGTAG
>CAILDT010000913.1 GCA_903833025.1 uncultured Bacteroidota bacterium
ACTAAAACTATGAAAAACATTTTAATCATCTCCACCACCATTTTTCTGCTCACCTCTTTTACAATCAGAGAAACCAACAAACCATTTTCCTATACTAATTTCGAAACTCCACCTGGCACCATAAAAATACAAGAGAATTTTTATGTTGATGCAAATGAAATTAGAAATATAGATTATTTGGAATTTACCACCTGGACAAAAGAAGTATATACCCCCCAAAGCCCAGAATATCATAAAATATATCCCGACACCAACGTATGGCTCAACCCGAAACTGTATAACGCCCCCTACACCCGCTATTATTTAACCCATCCTGCCTACCGAAATTATCCGGTAGTTGGTATCACCACCGAGCAAGCACAAGCATTCTGCAAATGGCGGTCCGATAGAGTGATGGAATTTCTATTAATACGAGAAGGCATTATCCCCAACAAAAGCAACCGAAGCAAAGATTCCTGTTTCACCATCGAGCGTTATTTTAATGGAATGTTCGGCAAAGTAAATCCAAACGAGTATTTAACTTATTATCCCGAATACTCTTTAATAGATACTACCACTTATTTAAAAATTGCAAAGTCCGCTGATTCACTAAACACCGAAAAACTAAAACACAGCTTTCATAAAAACAAAGTGCAACCGTTTTTAGAAACCTGTTGCAACAACCCAACAGTTGACAGAAATGATGTCACCCAACCACCACCACCTTATTACAAAAAAATATATCAAGGATATATCTATAATTTAAAAGGAAACGTAAGAGAATTAACAGCCGACAAAAATATTGCCTTCGGCGGTTCTTTCATCGATTCATACAAAACAATTATGGAAACCAATTTTTATCCCAACGCAGAAGCTAACAGTTATACAGGTTTCAGATGTATGTGCAAATATAAAAAGTGGAAAAACAAATAAATAGTTAATGAGGTAACTTGCCGCCTTTGTAAAAATATTTCTTGTAATATGCCTCGTCTAAATCATCAATCATAATTCCTTTTTTAACACTCGCGTGTACAAATTTATTATTCTGCAAATAAACCCCCACGTGAGAAACATTATCATCCTCAATTTTAAAAAACACCAAATCTCCTTCTGTCAGTTTATCTTTTGAAACACCTTTACATTCATAAAATAAACTTGTTACCGGACCAGATAATTCCTTTTTATAAACATCATTATACAGCACCGCCACAAACCCCGAACAATCCACCCCTTGTTTATTTTTGCCACCGTATTTATATTTCACACCATACCAATCATCAATAAAGGTATATAGTTTAGCATTATCTATTTTATCGACATCCACATTAAGTAGCTTCGCATATTTAGTTTTTATTTTGTCGGTTGCAGCAGTATTTTCTTTCGAAGATTTACCCGTAACATTTTTAGTAGTATTGCAAGAGCTAATAAATAAAGCCATTGCGATGAAGAGAATAATTGTTTTATTTCTCATCAGCATTTTTTATCTCCAATTGTATTGGCAAGTTAAATGGTACAGAAATAGGTTTGCCTTTTTGCTTCGCCGGTATCCATTTAGGCATAATGCTTACCACGCGCAGTGCTTCATTGTTTAATTCTGGATTAATACCTTTTACTATTTTAGGATTAATAATATTTCCGGTACTGTCCACCGTAAACCCAACAATAATCTTAGTTCCGTCAGCTTCATTTTGTTTTCCATCACTAACAGTGTATTTAAAATTCTTTGTAATAAATTTAAACAGTTCAGCATCACCACCCGGAAACTGTGGCATAGCGGCTTCTTCATAGGCAGCTAAATTGTTTTTAGCAACTGCACTTACAGGCGAGGCATAAACAGCAGTATTTACTTTTCGTTCTGCTGCTTTTGCCACATCTTCTTTTTTCCCGCTTGCTTGCTCCTTATATTTAAAGTTACTTCTATCATTATCGCTAACTGCTTTTTTAGTGTCAACTGTTACTATTTCCCTGTTATCACTTTGTGGTGTTGTGTTGGCGTTGGTGGCAGTCCAGCTATAACTATCTCCAGCTTTTGTTTCGTCAGTCGCTTTCGCTGTTGTTTTATCTATTGTTGTTTCAGCTAATGTAACAGTAGAACCGGTTGCTGCAACAGGCACATTATCTGGTTTTTTATCTGCCTCCAACTTAGCAACTTTTGTTGCAGGTAAATCAATTTCTCTTTTTTTCTCTTCTTTCAAAGGCTCATCTTTTCCCTCTGGTTTAGGTTCTTCTTCTTTCGGTATTTCAGCCACAGCGGGTGGTGGAGTTTGTGTAAGCACAGCCACATCTTTTTCCCGCATCCTTTTATCAGCATATTGTTTAAAGAAAAACACACCGCCAATTAATAATAATAAACTTGCTGCAATGCCCGTTATCATTTTATAATTTATGGAAACAACTTTCGCTTCTTTTTTCTCGATAAGGATAATCCGTTTACTTATTTCTTCATTTATCAATGCAATTTTATTTCTATCTTTCACAAGTTCCAATCCTTCCATCGCATCGGCACACAACTCACAATCAAGCAAATGTTTTTCTACCTGATGGCGTTCTTTTGGAGTAAGTTTGTTATCAATATAATCAAACGTCGTTTGCTCCGAAATGCAATCGGTTGGTTTAAACACACTATGTTTTAATTCATCACTCATTTATATTTTTGCTTCAATGCAGTTTTTTAAATTCCGCTTCCCATTCTGAATATAACTCTTCACATTGTTAAGCGTAAAATTGGTAACCGCTGTTACTTCAATGTAACTTTTCTCCTGCAAAAAGAAAAGTTCAACGCATAACCGCTGTTCGTCGTTTAATCCTTTAATACACTCTTCCATATAAGTAAGCTGTATCTCTTTTTTGTTATCGGTATAAAGATGCAATTCGTAATCAGTTTCCATAACAGCCACAAAATCCTTTTCCATCTCTTGCTTATGTTTCTGCTTTATCGCCCCCGACCTTAGCTGCATTAAACAATACGTTTTACAAACCGAATGTAACCACGCCTTAAACTGTTGAATCTCATATTTCTTTAAATCGATGAGTAGTTTCTCAAAAATCAATATGCTTGCATCTTGCGCATCTGCTTCGCTTTTCAGGTATTTCATACAAACGCCAAATATCAAATGGGTATACCTTTTATACAACTCACCCACCAAAGC
>CAILDT010000914.1 GCA_903833025.1 uncultured Bacteroidota bacterium
AATTACTTACAAGTGTTTTAAGTTGTATCTGCTTATCAGCAGCTATTGCACAGCCAACTTTATTAGAAAAAGTGGAGGCGAAAGAAGGAAAAACGGTGATACCTTATGAAAGATGGAAGTTGTCGAATGGGTTAACTGTGCTGCTGCACGAAGACCACAGCGACCCTGTGGTGGATGTGATGGTTACTTATAAAGTAGGGTCGGCACGGGAGAGTATGGGTAAATCGGGGTTTGCGCATTTCTTTGAACATATGATGTTTGAGGGCAGTAAACACTTGGCTGATAAGGAGCATTTTAAAATAGTTTCTACGGCAGGTGGTGATATGAATGGTTTTACGGAGCGCGATAAAACGACTTATTATGAAACATTGCCATCGAACTATTTAGAAATGGGGTTGTATTTGGAAAGTGATAGAATGGGCTTTTTGTTGGATAGTTTAACGACAAAAAAGTTTGAAATACAAAGAGCGACAGTTAAAAATGAGAAATCGCAGAACGTGGAAAATCAGCCATACGCAATTGCTTTTGAAGAAGAGATAAATAAAACACTGTATCCGAACGGGCATCCTTATAGCTGGCCTACCATTGGTTATGTGGATGATTTGAACAGAGCAAGTGTGGATGATGTGCGTAATTTCTTTTTACGTTGGTATGCACCAAACAATGCGATATTGAGTTTGTCGGGAGATTTTGTTTCGGCAGATGCGATAAAATTAGTGGATAAATATTTTGGAGATTTGAAAGCTGGTCCGGAAGTTAAGAAGATGCACGTGGCTTCGAATGTTATACCGACAGATAAATATACTTCGTATAAAGATAAGATTTATCTACCTTTAAATTTACGTGTTTACCCTACAGTGCCGCAATATCATAGAGATGAAGCAGCACTTGATTTATTAGGAATAATGATGGGTGGTGGAAATAATTCTATTTTTTATAAAAACTTTGTGAAGAATAAAAAAGCAATTCAAGCACAGGTAAATCATTCATCAAGCGAATTGGCAGGAGAGTTTCAGATAGGAATATTTGCATATCCGCCTGATGATTTTAATTTGGAGAAATTATTTACTGATTTGGATGCGCAGGTAAAATCAACAATAGATGATTTTGAAAAAACAGAAATAACAGATGATGCATTGCAAAGAGCAAAAGCGCAAGTGGAAACGCAATTTTATAATGGGCTATCAACTGTGTTTAATGCTAACTCTATTATATCGGGTTGGGAAAGGTTGTTGGGGCATTCGTCAACAATTTCGGATGAGATAGACAGATATGAAAAAGTAACGAAAGAAGATATTTCGAGAGTGTTTAATAAATATATCAAAGGTTCGGGAGCAGCTATTTTAAATACATATCCTATAATGAATGATAAAGATTCGGTAAAGAGTGTTAACCCTCACGCAGGAGAAACATTTCCTCCAAATCCAGAATATGCTGGGTTGAGTTATGCACCAAATCCTGATAAATTTGATAGAAGCGTGCGACCAAAAGCAGGTGCGCCTAAACCAGTAAAAGTACCGGAATATTATACGTTCAAAATGAATAACGGACTGAATGTAATTGGAACATCGAACAACGAAACGCCAGTAATTACAATGGTGTTTTCGATG
>CAILDT010000915.1 GCA_903833025.1 uncultured Bacteroidota bacterium
TGAGTTCGGATGCCTTGTTCGCGTTGCAATTGCAATCGTTTTGCAGCTATTTCGCGTGCTTCACGCTCATCGTCCATCACGTGAAATTTATCTCCTGCTTGCGGCGCACCACTCAAACCAAGCAATTCTACTGGCATTGACGGACCAGCTTCTTTTACATTCAAACCCCGCTCGTTATGCATAGCTTTCACTTTTCCGCTGAAACAACCTGCCAACACTATATCTCCAACCCGCAACGTGCCCGCTTCTACTAATATCGTACTTACATATCCACGCCCCTTATCCAACTCCGATTCTATCACCGTGCCTTTCGCATTTTTATTTGGATTTGCTTTCAAAACCAACATTTCCGCCTCCAGCAATACCTTATCCAACAACGCTTCTATGCCTTGTCCTTTTTTTGCTGATATTTCCTGACACTGAAATTTACCGCCCCACTCTTCCACCAAAATATTCATTTGCGATAATGCCTGACGGATATTATCAGCATTAGCACCCGGTTTATCAATTTTATTTATCGCAATAACAATAGGTACTCCAGCCGCTTGCGCGTGATTGATGGCTTCCACCGTTTGAGGCATCACGCTATCATCAGCCGCTACCACAATAATTGCAACGTCAGTAACTTGGGCACCTCTGGCACGCATAGCTGTAAATGCTTCGTGACCTGGAGTATCAAGAAAAGTAATGGTTTTGCCGTTTTCTAAAGTAACGTTATACGCCCCAATGTGCTGCGTTATACCTCCTGCTTCACCAGCAATTACGTTGGATTTACGAATATAATCGAGCAACGAAGTTTTACCGTGGTCAACGTGTCCCATTACAGTAACAATCGGCGAACGGTCAATCAAATCTTCTGGTTTATCATCTTCCTCCTTAATAGCTTCCTGCACCTCCACACTCACAAACTCAAGCTGGTAACCAAATTCTTCGGCAACAATAGAAAGCGTTTCCGCATCTAATCGCTGATTAATGGAAACAAACATTCCCAAACTCATACAAGTAGAAATAATTTCGTTAACAGGCACACTCATCATTTGCGCCAACTGATTAGCCGACACAAACTCCGTAACTTTAATTATCTTTTTTTCTGCTTCATTCAAATCAGCCGCTTCCTGTATCCGTTCACTCACCGCTTCTCTCTTCGATTTACGGTGTTTCGATGCTTTCGATTTACCGGCACCGCTTAATCTCGCAAGAGTATCTTTAACCTGTTGCTGAATTTGTTCAGGCGTAAGTGGCACTTTCGGTCCTTTATTAAATCTTCCTTTTTGATATCCACCACCTCCACCAGGCGTAAATGGTCGTTTCGGAGCATTTGTTCCAGTTGATGAACCCGGTTTATCTCCTGGCTTATGTGTTCCGGCAACGCCTGGTTTTCCTGAATTATCTGTTGGTTTATTTTTCGGGTCCCAATTATCTCCTATCGTTCCGCCACCATAATTTTTCTTTATGCGTTTGCGTTTCTTTTTATCATTGTTCGATGGTCCGTGCGAAGAAGATGCAACAGGTTTTTTGGGTTGGTCCTTAGTTGGTAAAACTATTTTACCCATTATCTTCGGACCTTCTAACTTCTCTATTTTTGTTTGGTGATGTTCAATTACAGTAGGTTCAACAGGTGTTTCTGTTGGTTCTTCAGCTTTATTTTTCTTGGTTTCTTTCTCTTCAGTTCCCTTTTTCCCTTTCGCTTTAGATGCTTTTAAATCTTTCTCTTCCTTTTCTTTTGCCGCTTTACTGCCCTTTTTAGGAGCTTTTTCCTCTTTTTCTTTGTCCTTAGTCGCTTTCGATTTTTTATCTGGCTTTGTTTTCAGATTCATAGAATCCAAATCCACTTTATCCAAAATTTTAGGCGATTCTAACTTATCTGCCTTCGCTTTTATTACTTCAGGTTCAGGTTTAGCAGCTACAACTTCCTTTTTAGCTACTTTTTCGTTTGTCTTTTCTTTTTCAGCTGCCGAAACTGCCTGAACATTTTTAATAATAAGTTCGGGTTTTTCTTCCTGCTTCTTAGGTTCTGGTCTTCTTGCATCATCTGCAAGAGTAATGCTTTCCTTTTTTAATAATTGAGAACCAGCAGTTACCTTAGCCGCTTCTTCTCCTTTTGCCTTTTCCGATTGAAATTCTTTAGCCACCAAAGCAACAAGGTCTGCAGATATTTTTGCATTCGGGTTACTTTCCACAGCGTGACCTTTCCCTTTCAGAAAATCAGTAATAGCGTGTACGCCAATACTATATTCTTTAGCTAATTTACTTAATCGTTGTTCGGTGAATTCAGACATATATAGGTTAAAAGGTTATTTAGTTATTGCCAATCAGATTATTGATTATTCAAACTCCGATTGTAAAATTTGTTTTACTTCATTTACAGTTATTTCCTCCAAATCAGTACGTTTCACAAGCTCTTCGTTCGATAATTCCAAAACACTCTTAGCAGTATCGCACCCTATGTTTTTCAAAGAATCAATAATCCAACCTTCAATTTCATCTGCAAATTCTTCTAAGTCCACATCATCAGTATCAATATCTGTATCGCGATATACATCTATTTCGTAACCTGTTAATTTTCCAGCAAGCTTAATATTATGTCCCCCTTTTCCTATTGCCAAAGATACTTGGTCAGGTTTTAAAAACACTTCCGCTCGTTTAGTTTCTTCATCTACCTTTACCGAAGTTATTTTAGCAGGGCTCAATGCTCTAGTAATAAAAAGAGAAGGATTAGTCGTATAGTTAATCACATCTATATTCTCGTTCTTCAACTCTCTTACAATCCCGTGAATACGAGAACCTTTCATTCCCACACAAGCTCCAACTGGGTCAATTCTATCATCATACGATTCCACTGCCACTTTGGCTCTTTCACCTGGTTCGCGAACAATCTTTTTTATGGTAATTAATCCATCAAATACTTCCGGAACCTCTAATTCAAATAATCTTTCGAGAAATATGGTAGAAGCACGAGAAAGAACAATTATTGGAGTGTTATTTCTCATTTCAACTCGCTGAACAACAGCTTTTATTGTATCTCCCTTTTTGAAAAAATCTGTAGGAATTTGCTCTGTTCTTGGCAACAATAATTCATTATCTTCATCATCAAACACCAATAATTCTTTTTTCCACACTTGGTACACCTCTCCAACAATAATATCGCCTACTTTTTCCTTGTACTTCTTATAAAGACTATCCTTTTCTAATTCAACAATTTTTGAAACTAAATTTTGACGAACAGATAAAACCGCACGTCTTCCAAAATCATCCAACTTTACAGGGGTAGTTATCTCTTCACCTAATTCGAAATCGCTTTCAATCTTATGTGCATCAGTTAAACTAATATGTTTTGCAGGGTCGAAATCGAAACTATCATCTGCAAATTCATCATCCACAATAGTTCTATTATGATAAATCTCAATATCTCCCCTATCAGGGTTAACAATGATATCGAAATTGTCGTCCGAGCCATACTTTTTTAGTAACATACTTTTAAAAACATCTACAATAATACTCATCAATGTAGGGCGGTCAATGTTTTTTACTTCTTTAAATTCTGAGAATGATTCAATTAAATTAATGGTTTCCATTTTTTTCTTTTTTAAAATGATATTATTAGCTTTGTTTCTTTTATTTGATTGTATTTTAGGTTAATTGTACTTATTATTAATTGTTTCCCTTTGTTTTTTTCTGTTTTTTCCTTGGCACGTGTTTCTAATTCTATCCCTTCATTATAGACTTTCAGAAGTTTCCCTGACAATTTTAGCCCTTCTTTAGTCTTTATTTCCACCTGTTTACCAATATTTTTTTGATACTGACGTACTATTTTGAATGGTTCAGTGAGTCCTGGGGACATAACATTCAACTCAAAATCTTCTACTTCTCTATCTAAGTTACTCTCAATATGTCTGCTCATTGCAACACAATCGGCTATAGCAATACCATTATCGTTATCTAGCAAAACAATAACCTTATTCCCTTGTTTTACTACTATTTCTACAATAAAATTAGACCCTTCGGATAATTTAGTACTTGCAATTTGCTCTATCGTTTTAACCAAAATCATTTTATTACTGTATTAAAAGAAAGAGGGGACTTTTGTCCCCTCTTCAACTCATTTTCATTTTAACGATGCAAAATTACATTAAGTTAAAGAATTTTCCAAATTTATTAATTTAAAATTAATTTTTATCAACATGCAACCTTTTATAATTATTTACGTCTTCATAATGAAATGAGATTGATTAAAAGCAACTTTACCTAACTTTGTCCCAGAATTGTTAATAACCACGGTCAGTATAAAATGACATCTAAAATAAAAAATATGAAAAATTCAGCTAAATCTTTAATTTTAATCGTAAGAAACAAAACTTTGAGGTTTTGTGCTTTACTATTCTCTTCTTTATTGCTTTTTACACACAACGTTATGGCACAAGGCGGGGCAAGTCTTGGCAATTTGAATAAAAATGCCAATGCAATAAAAGAAGAGCAATCTAAAATGACTCCTGAGGAGATAAGATCTTATATATATATGGGTGTAGGTTTTGCACTTGTTATAGCAATTGCTTGGTTTAGCACCAGTTTAGCAAAAAAGCGCAAAATAGCAGCAGATGCGGAAAGAGCGAAACGCCACCAACACGTAAAGCATTCGACACACGACCCGTATTTTAATTCTCGCGGTCATAAAGTAAGGAGATAGTTTCCTTATTTATCTCAAAACCTACCTATTTTCTTTTGTAAAGTGGAACTGTGGAACAGGGTTCGCCATACATAATGCTTTTGGCAATTGGTAGTAAAAGAGAGGTAATTTGAACAAAAGCCGCTTTAGGAACAGGTAAATTACCACAACCCTTAATCACTACTCGTGCATCTTTATAGTTTTCAATGTTAATTTTTGAAAGAATTTCATTGTAAAGAACAGTATCCAAAGTTTCTAAATCCCCAAATACCACCTTTTTAGCTATTGGTTCTAATTGAGTTGCTAAAAGCATATATGCCCAAGTGGGTATAATTGCTTCTGCAGAACAAGTCAGAGCAACGTATTTATTTTTGTATTTATCCCA
>CAILDT010000916.1 GCA_903833025.1 uncultured Bacteroidota bacterium
CGGTTTTGATGAAAATAATTATGTAGCCAATGCCGATTTTAATAAACGTACTATGTATGATTTGGCGCACGAATTTGCAGTGGTAAGAGAATCGAACATCGCATTATTTAAGTGTTTTGAAAACGATACATTGGATGAAATGGGAAATGCAAATGGAAAAGAAATGTCGGTACGTTCTATTTTATTTATGATTGCCGGGCACGCCGAACATCATATAAATGTTATAAAAACAAAGTATCTGGTGGAATAACGATGTCTCGCAAAGGCGCAAAGAACGCAAGGCACTAACTACAATATTTTCTCTGCGTTCTTTGCGTCTTTGCGAGACACGATAAACTAAATAATATTTACTTCTCGCTCCAACTCCACTCCAAATTTTTCTTTTACTGAAGCCATTATCTTTTCAGATAAATCAAACAATTCGCTTCCATTTGCATCAGCATAATTAACTAATACCAATGCTTGATTTTTGTGTACCCCCACATCACCAAAAGTTTTTCCTTTCCATCCACATTGTTCAATTAACCATCCTGCGGCAAGTTTCACGTTCCCGTTTTCTAAATCGTAACCTACTATGTTTGGAAATTCTTTTTTTAAAGGATCAAAATTAGATTTATTTATTTCCGGGTTTTTGAAAAAACTTCCTGCATTTCCTATTTCATCAGGGTTTGGTAGTTTGCTATTTCTAATAGTACAAACGGCTTTGCTAATGGCTTGAATGTTTAATTCTTTAATGCCCATTAATTCTAATTCTTTTTCAATAGCTCCGTAACTAATATTATAAGTAGGTTTTTTATTTAGCTTGAACGTTACGGAAGTAATGATGTATTGATTTTTTAATTCGTGTTTAAATATACTTTCGCGATAACCAAATTTACAATCAGCATTATTAAAAGTGCGAATAGTTTTATCATTTATGTGAAATGCTTCGAGCTCGTAAAAACAATCTTTTATTTCTACACCATACGCACCAATGTTTTGCATTGGGCTGGCACCAACGTTACCAGGGATTAACGAAAGGTTTTCTAACCCTGCATAATTATTATTGATACAATGCAAAACTAAATTGTGCCATACTTCACCTGCGCCTGCTTTTACGAAATAATAATTTTCATCTTCACTAATCAAATTTATTCCTTTGAGATTATTTTTAATCACAATGCCGTTATAATCTTTTGTAAATAATAAATTACTTCCTCCGCCAAGTATTAATTTAGGAGTATTAATAAATGTTTTATCTAATAAAACTTCTTTTATTTCATCAATAGAATTTACTTCAACAAAATATTTTGCTGAAGCATTAATGTGAAAAGTGTTTAACCTTTTTAAGGAATAATTTTCCTGAATGAGCATTGTTATTTATTTGAATACGAAATTCGGTAATTGATAAGCAACGAGCAACACAATAAATAAAAAGTTATTCATACCGTTATGGTTATATCTTCAACTTTAAAATTTATATCTTCGCAAAATTATATAAAGTATGAAACGAGCGATAGTATCTGTAATAAATGATTTGAGTACCGACCAGCGGGTGCATAAGGTTTGCACCACTTTACATAACTTGGGTTATGATGTAACTTTGGTTGGCAGGCGGCAACGAAAAAGTTTACCACTTGCCCAGCGCGATTATAAAACCAAACGATTTTTTTTATTATTTGAAAAAGGACCTTTATTTTATCTTGAATTTCAGAAGAGATTATTTTGGTATTTGATGTTTCATAAGGCAGATGTATTAGTTGCAAATGATTTGGATACGCTGTTTCCTAATTATTGGGTATCTAAATTGAAAGGAATAAATATAGTGTATGATAGTCACGAATTGTTTTGTGAAGTGCCCGAATTACAGGCTAATCCGTTTAAAAGAAAACTTTGGAAGCGAATTGAAAGATGGATATTCCCAAAGCTAAAAAATGTATTTACAGTTAATAAATCTATTGCTAAAATTTATTCGGAAGAATATAATGTGGATGTAAAAGTGGTGAGAAACGTTCCGTTATTATCAAATCAAAAAAATGTAGAACACAAAACGAAAGAAGAATTAGGATTGCCAATTGATAAAAAAATAATTGTATTGCAAGGTGCAGGAATTAATATTGACAGAGGAGCCGAAGAAGCAGTGCAAGCAATGCAATATGTAAACAATGCTATTTTATTAATTATTGGAAGCGGAGATGTGATGGAGGTTTTAAAACAAATGGTAGTTGATTTTAAACTGAATGATAAAGTAATATTTATCGGCAAAGTACCTTTTGAAAAATTAATGCAATACACCTATCTCGCTGATTTGGGCTTGACGCTTGATAAAGACACTAACATAAATTATCGCTACAGTTTGCCTAATAAATTGTTTGATTATATCCACGCAGGTGTTCCCGTTTTATCTTCTGATTTAGTGGAAATAAAAAATATAATAAAGGAATATGAAATTGGCGATACCATTGATAGTCATAAGCCCCAACACATCGCAGATAAAATTGATTCTATCTTTAATAATGAAACAAAACTTCAATTGTGGAAAAAAAACACTAAAATTGCATCCGAAAAATTAAACTGGGAACTGGAAGAGCAACAATTGATTGCAGTATATAAACAGTTTTTATAAACAATATCGAACCCAAACACCTACATATAATTTCTTTTGATGTGCC
>CAILDT010000917.1 GCA_903833025.1 uncultured Bacteroidota bacterium
AAAAAAATTAACCGCATAAACATCAGTGAAATTTTTAGTAGTTTTCAACTGATATTTATGCGGTTTTCATTTCTGTTGATAAGCTCTTAGCTTATTATCCCAAGTAAGTTTTTAAAAGTTTACTTCTGGAGTTATGGCGTAATCGGCGAATCGCTTTTTCTTTTATCTGACGAACACGTTCTCTTGTTAAGTCGAATTTTGCTCCTATTTCTTCCAGTGTTAATCCGTGATTTATTCCTATTCCGAAAAACAATTTAATTACATCTCTTTCTCTTTCTGTTAAAGTAGATAACGAGCGTTCAATTTCTCTTTGCAACGATTCGCTCATTAGCATACTATCGGCACGTGGCGAATCGTGGTTTACCAAAACATCCAACAAACTGTTTTCTTCACCATTAACAAACGGCGCATCCATTGATACGTGGCGACCCGAAACACGCATTGTGTCAGCCACTTTATCCTGCGGAAGTTCCAATATGTTTGATAACTCTTCTGCACTTGGTTCGCGCTCAAACTGTTGTTCCAGTTTAGAAAACGCTTTATTGATTTTATTCAACGAACCTACCTGATTCAAAGGCAAACGCACAATACGAGATTGTTCGGCTAATGCCTGAAGAATAGATTGACGAATCCACCAAACGGCATAAGAAATAAACTTAAAACCACGAGTTTCATCAAAACGTTTTGCCGCTTTAATCAAACCTAAGTTACCTTCGTTAATCAAATCGGGCAAACTTAATCCTTGATTTTGGTATTGTTTCGCAACCGAAACTACGAAACGTAAATTCGATTTTGTTAATTTCTCTAAGGCAGCTTGGTCGCCATCTCTTATTTTTTTGGCTAATACTACTTCTTCATCTGCGGTAATCAATTCCTCGCGACCAATTTCCTGAAGGTATTTGTCCAAAGATGCACTTTCGCGGTTGGTGATTGATTTCGTTATTTTGAGCTGTCTCATATCTGTTTATTGGTATTTATGGATGGTTTATTTCGAGTGCAAAAGTAATCTAAATTTAGCTATAAACAATAGACAACTCCCTTTATTTTACATTTTTATTCACAATTTATTAACTTACTTACAACCCAAAGCCATAATAAGCTCTCATTCCATTTTGATAAACTCCTTCAATCAAAATACCTTGTCCGGCTTTTCTGTTTTCCATCGATGCTTTTAAATCCTCAATAGAATTTACTTTTTTATGGTCGATGTTGGTGATAACAAACCCTTCTCTGATACCAGCACTTAGCAACTTGCCGGCAGCCAGTTTAGTAATTCGCAACCCATTTTGAATGTTTAATTTCTTCATATCGTTTTCGTTTACCTGCTCAAAAGTAGCACCTAAAGCCGAAACTACTTCCACTTTTGGTTTCTCTACCACGTTGGTATTTCCACTTTTGTTTTTTAGTACCACAGCCAGCACTTTCTCCTGATTATTACGTTTTAAGGTAACATTAACCTTATCACCAGGGCGGTATCTTCCAACTTGTTCCTGCAATTCAGGCACATTGTTTACATTCGCATCGCCTACTTTAGTAATCACATCACCCTCCTGAATACCTGCTTCTTCGCCCGAACCACCAGTAGTTAAACCAGTAACAAACACCCCCTTTAACTCATTAATGCTTTTTTCTTCTGCCAATTTGGCATCCAAATCTTTAAGATAAACACCAATGTAGGCACGCTGTACTTCACCAAACTCCAATAAATCAGCAACGACTTTACGGGTTAAATTAACAGGGATAGCAAATGAATAACCAGTGTAAGAGCCAGTGTTAGATTCTATTGCAGAGTTAATTCCTATCAATTCACCTTTGGTATTTACCAATGCACCTCCGCTGTTTCCTGGATTTACGGCAGCATCTGTTTGCAAATAAGAATCAATATTACTGCTGGTTACACCACCTTGCGAATGACCATTTTCGGGCAAATTAATGTTTCTTGCTTTTGCACTTATAATACCTGCAGTAACGGTGGAGGTAAGATTAAAAGGGTTACCAACTGCGAGCACCCACTCCCCAACTTTCACATTATCCGAGTTACCATAAGTCATAAAAGGTAGGTTAGTTTCTTTTATCTTCAGCAATGCTAAATCAGTACCAGGGTCTTTGCCTATTACTTCGGCAGTATAGCTGCGTTTATCATTTAATGTTATTTCTACTTTATCGGCACCATCCACCACGTGGTTATTGGTAACTATATAACCATCATTAGAAACAATAACGCCCGAACCTGTTGCCATTGGGGCTTCTGGCTTCGGCATTTGTTGTCCGAAAAGATTACGAAACGGGTCGTACATATAAAATTGGTTTTGATTTGCGTTTATTGGGTACGTAGTTTTTACGTGCACCACCGCCGGAACTGACAAATCGGCAGCGGAAGTAAAATCTATTCCCGTTTCGGGAGCCGAACTTGGTAAGCTAACATATTTTGCCGGTGGCTGATATGCTATTTGTGATGTTTGATTTTGGGCTTTGTCGCCGCCAATTAAATGGTTAAGACCTAATGCGGAGATTCCGCCAATGCTTGCAATTGCGAATACTGATGCTATCTTTTTCATTTTTCTTAAAGTTTTAATTGTTTATAAATTGATTTATTATTGATAAAATTATACTACCAATAACACAAATTTTGTTCCTTTATTGTTTAAGGAATTTACTTTTAACAGAAATTAACGGGTGATTTTAAATCCCCATAAAGTCCCTGTTCTTTACATTCAGGAAATCTTCGATGTGTGTTGCCTCCATATCCCAAAGGGCTTTGGGAAGTTGTTTAATAGACACTGTTTTCTTTAATGATAAATCTTCTTCTACTAAACCTTTATTCTCTAACATTTTTAAACCCATCAACGTACCTTTGTGCAAAAACACCTCCGTTGGTTTTATTTCATATTTACTACCTATCCGCAGGGCGATGTCGTATATATCTAAGCCGCTCAGTTTGGCTTCTTTGTTAGTTTTGATAAACTCGTATAGTTGCGCGAAATCATTTGTTTTAATTACTTGTTCAAACTCGTCCATCCTATCGAGGATGTTATTAAGGAGTGCTTCATCATCGTTTTTCCGTTTTATCTTTTCTATACCGCCTCTGTCGTTAAAGTTTTTGTGATGTGGATGCAAATACATATTCAGTTTGTACTTGAACATACCTTTAACGGCGTGAGTTATCAATTCTTCATCGTTATTGATGGTGGTATAGTACCCTAAATAATGTTTGAAATATTCGAGATAGTTATTGAAACCAATAACACCAGAAACTTTATCGTTGCCATAAATATCGGAGTATAGTTTATAGCGTTCGGTTTTGTATGTGTTTAATATGTATTCGAAAGTCATAGATATTTATTTTGGACAAAGGTATCATATATTCGGGAATTATGGTTGTTCCTTATTTTACTACTTTTGCCACATACACTAAAAACTAATAAACAAATGAAAATAAAAACTACCCTGCTCCTACTCTCTTTATTTGCTGTAAGTATTACTGCTAAAATAAAAGCACAGGAAGAAAACATTGTATTGAAGACTGCTACAGGAGATATTGATGGCACATTGGCATTGCCCGAAAACAAAAAAGATATACCGATAGTTTTAATTATTGCTGGCTCGGGACCGACAGACCGCAACGGAAATAGTGACTTAATAGATGGCGATAATAACTCTTTGAAATACCTTGCCGATGCACTTCGCAAAAACGGGATTGCATCCGTAAGATATGATAAACGTGGTATTGCAAGAAGTATGGATGCGATGACTTCGGAAAAGAGTTTGCGCTTTGATACTTATATTAACGATATAAAGGATTGGGTAGAACTTATTTCGCAGGATAAAAGATTCAGTAAAATAATAATTGCGGGACATAGTGAAGGTTCACTGCTTGGGATGTGTGCTGCTGTGGATAACAAAAAGGTGGATGGTTATATTTCCATTGCAGGTGCAGGTAGAAGTGCTGATGTGGTGCTTAAAGAACAGTTTGCTGCCGCGCCAGATAACATAAAAGAAATAATTTTTCCGATGCTTGATACCTTAAAGGCAGGCGATACGATTGCGAGTGTACCGAAATATTTTTACACCTTGTTTCGTCCGAGTGTGCAACCGTATATGATTTCGTGGTTTAAAAGAAATCCGCAGGAAGAAATAAAAAAACTGACTATACCTGTGTTGATTTTGCAAGGCACTACTGATATACAGGTAAAGGAAACTGATGCGAGATTACTTGCGGCAGCGCAACCGAAAGCTGATTTAGAAATTATTGCCAATATGAACCACGTACTAAAAGATTGCGACTTTCTGGACAAAGAAAAACAAAACACTACGATTTATAACAACCCTGCTTTACCCCTTAATAAGGAGTTTATGATGGATGTGGTGGAGTTTGTTCGTTCATTGGGTCATTAGTTCATTAGTTTATTTGTGGCTACGTAAAGATAGTATGAAGAAAATCTGTTTTATAGTTAATCCTGTTTCTGGAGTGGGGAAACAAATGGTGGTGGAGAAATTGGTAGCCGAACATCTTAATTTATTTAGATACAACTTTAAGATAGTTTATACCAATGCACCCAAACACGCTACCCAAATTGCCAAACAAGCGGCCGCACTTAACTACGCTGTGGTGGTAGCTGTGGGTGGTGATGGTAGTGTGAATGAAGTAGCCAAAGGATTGGCAGGTACTAATACCGCAATGGCGTTTCTGCCAACTGGCTCTGGTAATGGTTTGGCAAGGCATTTAAATATTCCGTTGGATTTGGTGAAAGCGATACACCTTATTAATACAGGAAAAATAATTGCGATAGATACTATTAGTTTTAATGAAGAAGTTTTTGTGAATGTTGCAGGTATTGGTTTCGATGCGCATATTGGTTGGGAGTTTGCAAAGTATGGCAAACGGGGCTTTTCGAGTTATATAAAAATTGTTTTGCGCGAGCTGAAAAAATATAAGGCGCAGGAATATGAATTGATTATTGATGGTAAATCTCATCTTAAAAAAGCGTTCCTTATTAGTTTTGCTAATGGTAGTCAGTGGGGAAATAATGCACACATTGCGCCTACGGCAGATGTTGCTGATGGGGTGATGGATATTGCGATACTTAAAAATGTGAATTGGTGGAATGGAATTTCGATAGGGTATCATTTGTTCAACAAAAAGCTACACCTTACCAAACATCTTGAGATTATAAAAGCTACAGAAGTGATGGTGAAACAACCAAACAGGATTGCACACATAGATGGCGAGCCGATTGAAATCGGTGATTCTATTTTAATAAAAGTTAATCCCGCTTCGTTGAAGATAATGGTATATTAAGCGTGGATGGCATTGATGGTAAATTTAATAATCGACAGTAAATAATAATTACCTACTTTTGAGTGCAAATCTATTTAAACAAATAAAAAACAACACACTATAAATTAAACAACTACAACAATGAAAAAAACATTACCTCTTATTATTACTTTGTTTGCTTTGGCAAATATGAGCATTACATTAATGGCACAACCAGCTATTGAATGGCAGCATTCATTTGGCGGCTCCAATGCGGAAGTAGCAAACTCAATAATCCAAACTACTGATGGCGGATATGCAATTGCGGGTTATTCGGATTCGCATAACGGGGATGTTACTGCGCACCACGATACTACTACGATGGGTGATTATTGGATTGTGAAGTTGGATGCAGCTGGGGCGATGCAATGGGAACGTTCGTTGGGTGGTTCGAAGGATGATATTGCGTACGCGATAATTCAGACGAGGGATGGTGGGTATGCTGTGGCGGGTTATTCGGACTCTAACGACGGGGATGTTACAGGGCATAACGGCACTACTAATTATGCGGATTATTGGATTGTGAAGATAGACGCTAACGGTATTATTCAATGGGAACAGAGTTATGGCGGAAGTAGGGATGATAAGCCGTTTTCGATTATTGAGACGACTGACCACGGGTATGCTGTGGCTGGATATGCTTACTCTAATGATAGTATGGTAACGACGCATCACGGTAGTAATTTGACTACTGATTATTGGTTGATAAAAATTGATTCGGTGGGTGGGCTTCAATGGCAGAAATCGTATGGTGGAAATAGTAATGATGAGGCGCATTGTGTGATACAAACGGCTGATGGTGGGTATGCTATTGCGGGAAATTCGAATTCGAACTTTAGTGGCGATGTGCAACAGAATCACGGTTTGGGAGATTATTGGGTGGTGAAAACGGATAGTGTTGGAACTATACAGTGGCAGAAATTATATGGCGGAACGGGTTATGATTATGGTTGGAGTATACTTACTAATAATAGTGGAGGGTATGTTATTGGTGGGTATTCGGCAAGTACAAATGGCAATGTTACGGGTAATCACGGAAATGATGATTATTGGGTGGTAAGTATAAATGCAACGGGGACGATACTTTGGGAGCAGACGTATGGTGGGACGAGTTTTGAAAACACGGCTACTATTGTTAAGACTTTTGATGGTGGTTATGCGGTGGGAGGTTACACGCTGTCGAACGATGGCAATGTTGCGGGCAACCACGGGGCAAGTGATTTTTGGATGATTAAGATGGATAGTGTAGGAGTTTTGAAATGGCAAAAAACTATGGGAGGTACGAACAACGATGCTGCTTACTCGATAATACAAACGAACGATGGCGGGTTTGCTTTGGCGGGTGAATCTACATCGAGCGATGGTGATGTTACCTTAAATCAAGGGACTTATGATTATTGGGTGGTGAAGTTGCTTCCGTGTACGGCAAGTGTTAGCAGTATAAATCCGCAGAGTTGTGGTAGTTATAGTTTGAATAGTGTTACTTATACTGGCAGTGGAACTTATACGCAGAATTTTACTAATAGTATTGGTTGCGATAGTGTGTTGACTATTAATTTGACTGTTTATAGTATTGATGGTAGCGTTAGTCAGGTGGGTGGTGCTACGTTAATGGCTAATCAGGCGGGGGCGGTGTATCAATGGGTTGATTGTGGGAATGGGTATGCGGCTATTGCTGGGCAAACGAATCAATTGTTTACGGCGAGTGTGAATGGTAACTATGCGGTGGTGATTAATAATGGTAGTTGTGTGGATACGTCGGCTTGTGTTTTTATTTTTTCGGTGGGTGTTAATCCGCTTGCGGAAGAAATGGGTGAGGTGAGTATTTACCCTAACCCGTTTACCGAGCAAACTACAATTGGGTTTAATGAGGTGCAAACGAATACTACTATTAAGATAACGGATGTGCTTGGGAAGGAGGTAAAATTTTTTGTATTGAATGGTACTAGGAGTTTGACTTTGGAGCGAGGGGAGCTGCTTAATGGTATTTATTTTATGCAGATAGTTGATGTTAATAAAAGGGTGATTAATAGGAAAGTGGTGGTGGAATAGGGGGGAAATATTCTATTGGACAAAAAATCTCGCTCTTTAATAAAGAGAGGGATTTTTTAATTAACACCTAACCGTTTACCTTTGCTTTAACCTAATTGCTTCAAAAAACTCCTTTTTTATGTTCATTTCATAGAAAACACTATTGTATTGAGATATATAAAAACCGAAATTTACTATGTTTTTTAGGAAAACAGAGAAATAGGGGACTTATTACAATAAGTCGGCGAGTTATTACAATAAGTCAACGAGTTA
>CAILDT010000918.1 GCA_903833025.1 uncultured Bacteroidota bacterium
ATTAAATTAGATTCCCCGAAAAAAGTAATTGTAACTTTTTTGGAGGATATTGAAAATAATATACCAACCACTAAAGAGTTATTGCAATTAGCAGAAAAAAGTAAAGCATTTAAATTCTTAGAAAAAGAACCCGATTTGTATTCGGATAAAGATTTAAAAGTAAAATACAAAAAATGAAACGAGGAACTATTGTTTTAGTTAAGTTTCCATTTACAGATTTATCATCTTCGAAACGAAGACCTGCTGTAGTTATTTCTGCTAAAAACTCCAAAGAAAATGATTTTGTTGTGGCATTTATTACCTCTGTTATTACTTCTGATTTATTGGAAACTGATTTACTTTATACTACACCTTTTAATGATTTCGGCAAACCTGGTTTGCATACAACTTCTGTAATAAAATTAAATAAACTAGCTACTATTAATACTTCGGTGTGTTCTGGCGAAATAGGATATTTTGGTAAAGAAACGATGTCGAAAATAAATCTAAAACTAAAAATAGCTCTTGATTTAATTTAAAGAGATGAAAATACTAAAGAAAATAGGCAAATGGTTTCTTATCATTTTTGTTCTTTTAAACGTTGCGATACTTGTAACAGGTAAAACATACTTATATAAAGGTGTTGCCAATACGTATTTAAAAGGTCGGTCGGGTCCTGCTATTGACGAATATAAAATATTTGACAACAGAGAAGTGAAAGCAGGGATGGCAAAAGACTGGGCAGTTTCTAAACAAGATAACTCAAAAACGCTTTCGGAAACACATCAAAAACAATTTGCAGATATGGGAACGGTGGCTTTTGTGGTCATAAAAAACGATTCGATTATTCACGAACAATATTGGGATGGTTTTGGTGCCGATTCGTACACCAACTCCTTTTCGATGGCGAAAACATTTACAAGTATGTTAGTTGGTGCTGCTATTGATGAAGGTAAAATAAAATCGGTGGATGAGCCCGTTGGCGATTTTCTGCCACAATATAAAGATGGTGATAATGCGAAGCTTACTATCAAAAATTTACTTACAATGAGTTCGGGAATTAATTTTGATGAAGATTATGTGAACCCCCTCGCCTACCCTGCTGCTGCGTATTATGGTAGTGATATTAAAAAACTTACTTATAAATATAAAGTGACGGAAGAACCGGGGAAAAGGTTTAAATATTTAAGTGGTAATTCCGAATTGCTTGGTTTTATTATCGAAAAAGCAACAGGCAAAAAGGTGGCTGATTACTTTTCGGAAAAGATTTGGTCGCAGATTGGTGCGAAAAACAGTGCTTTCTGGTGCCTCGACCACGAAGATGGAATGGAAAAAGTGTATTGTTGTTTCAATTCAAACGCAAGAGATTTTGCTCGTTTAGGGAAGTTATATTTAGATTCGGGCAAATACAATGGCAAACACATAATAAGTACTGATTATGTGCTTAACTCTATAAAACCAGCTGATTTGCTTGATGAAGATGGCAACAAGAATGATAAATATGGTTATAGCTGGTGGTTAATTCCGGATTATAAAGGGCATCAAATCTTTTATGCTCGTGGTATTTTAGGGCAGTACATTGTTTGTATTCCTGATAAAAAAATGATTGTTGTACGATTGGGTAAGAAGCGAGAAAAGCGCAAAGACAGTAATCATCCCACCGATTTGTATTATTATATTGATGCTGCTTTGGAAATGTATGGCAATTGATTTGATAAAAATCGTAAATTTGCAGTCCCAAATCCCAAACAAAAAAACATAATGAGTGATTCCATCAAACACGAATGCGGTATAGCAATGATTCGGTTGCTTAAACCATTGGATTATTACATCGAAAAATATAATACTCCTTTATATGGTTTAAATAAACTGTATTTGCTGATGGAGAAACAGCATAATCGCGGACAAGACGGAGCGGGAGTTGCAAACATTAAATTTGATGTGGAGCCAGGAACGCGTTATATCAGCCGAAGCAGAGCAACGGGCAGCGGAGCGATAAAAGAAATATTCGGGAAAATAAATGCGCGGTTTGAAGAAGTGCAGAAACATAATCCCGAGAAATTAAAAGATGCTGAATGGCTTAAAAAGAACTTGCCTTATACAGGTGAATTGTTTTTAGGACACTTACGTTATGGAACTTTTGGAGGCAACAGTATGGAAAATTGTCACCCATTTCTTCGCCAGAATAACTGGATGACACGTAACCTTGTTGTTGCAGGTAATTTTAATCTCACTAATGTTGATGAGCTTTTCGACCAGCTGGTAGAACTTGGACAGCACCCGAAAGAAAAGAACGATACCGTAACGGTAATGGAGAAAATAGGGCATTTTCTCGACAATGAAAATGAACGGTTGTTTAAACAGTTTAAAAAAGAAGGGCATTCAAAAGCTGATATTTCAGGATTGATTGCAAAACATTTGGATGTGCAACGCATATTAAAAGCGGCGAGTAAAAAGTGGGATGGTGGGTATGCAATGGCTGGTTTATTTGGTCACGGCGATGCTTTTGTGCTTCGCGACCCTAACGGTATTCGTCCTGTATTTTATTATTCGGATGATGAAGTGGTGGTAGTTACTTCGGAACGACCTGTTATTCAAACTGCATTTAATGTGCCTATTGGAGCGGTAAAAGAATTAACTCCTGGTAATGCGTTGGTAATTAAAAGAGGTGGTGAGTTTTCGGAACAGGAAATTATTTCTCCTTCTAAAAAAACATCTTGCTCGTTCGAGCGTATTTATTTTTCTCGCGGTAGTGATGCTGATATTTATCAGGAACGGCAACAGTTGGGCAAACAACTTTGTCCGGCTGTGTTAAAATCTGTTGATTATGATTTAAAGAATACAGTGTTCTCCTATATTCCCAATACTGCCGAAATAGCTTTCAGTGGTTTGGTGGAAGGGTTGCATCATTATGCAAATACTATCAAAAAACATAAAATTATTTCAATGGGCATATTTGTGCGCGACCCTGAACTTAGTGACATACTTTCTATTCAACCGCGCGTTCATAAAATTGCAATTAAGGATGCCAAGCTGCGCACCTTTATTACCAGCGATTCGCAACGAGATGAGATGGTAGCGCACGTGTATGATACAACTTACGGTGTAATAAAAGAAGGTGTGGATAGTTTGGTAGTAATGGATGATTCTATTGTTAGAGGCACTACTTTAAAACAAAGTATCATTAAAATATTAGATAGATTAGGACCAAAGAAAATTGTGATTGTTTCTTCTGCTCCGCAAATTCGCTACCCTGATTGTTATGGAATAGATATGGCTAAGCTTGGCGACTTTGTGGCATTTCAAGCAGCTGTTCAATTGCTGAAAGACAATTTCAAGGAAAATCTTTTAGATGAATTATATGAAAAAGCAAAAGCACAGGAAGCATTGCCAAAAGAGAAAATAGTGAATGTGGTAAAAGAAATCTACAACCCTTTTACTGCGGAAGATATTTCTAAGAAGATTTCTCAATTATTACGCCCAGAAGGAATAAATGCGGAGGTAGAAATTATTTATCAAACCATAGAAGGACTTCATAATGCTTGTCCGAACCACACCGGCGACTGGTACTTTACAGGAAAGTATCCAACACCTGGAGGGAATAAAGTAGCCAACAAATCCTTCATAAATTATATGGAAGGGAAAAATGTGAGAGCTTATTAAGCTATTGAATTAATAACATCAATAATAGAAGGATATGTATTTTTCAACACTTCTTTCAACTCCTTTTTAGCTACCCATTTCACTTCTGTTATTCCTTCTTCCGTTTGAGGAATAAGTGAGGCAGCGTCTACACTTTCCATTTCAAACCAATATGTGCATTTTAAAACTGGTTTTTCCTCCATATAATAAGTATGAAAAGTGGAAGGTAACTCTTTTACAATTTTCAACCCTGCAATGCCACACTCCTCTCCCACTTCCCGCTTTGCACATTCTTTAATAATTTCTCCCTTTTCCAACTTTCCTTTAGGTAAATCCCATTTCCCGTTCCGGAAAATAAACAAATACTCGCCTTTATTGTTTTTCACTAACCCTCCTCCTGCTTCAATATAACGAAACATTGATTTATACTGATTGAATAACGCTTTGAAATCATTGTGCCAGATATAGATTTCTTTCTCTGGTTTCTCATTTATTGCGAGATTATACTCTTTCTCAAAATGATTGCCCGCTAACATAAAAAAGGCAAAAGTCAAGAACCCTTTCCCTTCTTTTAATTCCTTGAA
>CAILDT010000919.1 GCA_903833025.1 uncultured Bacteroidota bacterium
AATCAGACAAAAACGGACATTATTATTAAAGCCTTGGAGGAGATACTTCAAGGCTTGTTGCGCATTCTTGGTCATGTAGTCCACTTCATCGAGAATAACAAATTTAATGCCGTTGTGAAAGAGCGAGTTGGAATTGACAAATTGGTGAATTTGGTTACGGATAATATCAATGCCGCGTTCGTCCGACGCATTTAAATGAATCATCAACCCTTTATTCAATTGATTGTGCTTTTCTTGGAATTTATTGACCAAATTGATGATGGTGGTGGTTTTGCCGGTGCCCGGCGGGCCGTAGAGCAAGATATTGGGGAAATAATTCGTCTCGATAATGCGGTCGATAATGGCTTTATTTAAAGGGTCCAATACAATGTCGTTTAAATTATTGGGACGGTATTTTTCCACCCAGGGTATGGTTTTTTCCACCCAGGGTATGGTTTTTTCTACCTTTGGTATGGTTTTTTCCACCCAGGGTATGGTTTTTTCTACCTTTGGTATGGTTTTGTCAACAATGGCCTGGCCTAAGACAATAGCCTGGCCTCTAGCCTTCTCTCTGCTTTTGTCTCTCGCCTTCTCAACATTATTGGCGGCCATTAGTTAAATAACTAGTTTGTTTTTAATATAAATATATATAAGTATATATCAGTATATTAAAAATAATGGCAGGCAATATGGAATTATATGACGATTGTGGCTATTTGGAAATAATTAAAGGCCCGATGTTTTCAGGCAAAACGACGCGCCTCTTGGATATCCATAAAAAATATGCCTTCTGCGATATTAACACCCTGGTTATTAACTATGAAAAAGATAATCGCTACTCGGATGTATTGCTCTCGTCGCACGATAAAGTGATGATTCCCTGTGTTAAAGCCTTAAAATTAGAGGAGATTGCAAAGTTTACGGATGCTGAAATAGCCCTCGATTATTCTAGCAAATATATCAATGAATTTTTAAACGCCAAGGCCATCTTAATCAATGAAGGGCAATTTTTTTCCGACATTGTGGAATGGGTCACAATTGCTGTCGAAAAATATCATAAAAATGTCTATATCTGCGGCCTAAATAGTGATTTTAAACGCCAGAAATTCGGGAACTGGCTCGATTTGGAGGTCATTAGTGATAATGTGGTTACGCTCCATTCATTTTGCAGCAAGTGTAAAAGACGGCCAGGCAATTTTAGTCATCGACTGAGCGCAGAAGCGGAACTGGAAGTGATTGGCGCGGACTGTTATATTCCGGTTTGCCGCAAATGCTATAATGCGTTCGCGGCTGAAAAAAGCACCTTGGGCCTGGACCAAGCTGATATAATTATAAGTGGAAATATACATTATTATCCAATAAAAAAAGGTCTAACTATTTAATAAAACGATTTAAATTCCTTTATGATATATAATTAATTATGTCGGATAACAAAAAAATTAGAACTGGTCGAGCCAAGAAAACATCTCTCGTACAAGCACCTATTATAGAAGCACCTATTATAGAAGCACCTATTATACAAGTACCTATTATACAAGTACCTGTTATACAAGTACCCAGCGTAGAAGCACCTGTTATAGAAGCACCTGTTATACAAGCACCCAGCGTAGAAGAACCCGCGCCCGCCGAATCCTCGTCGAAATTACCCAAAAAGCGCGGCCGCAAACCCAAGGGCGGAAAGATAATACAAACGAATTTTTCCCCCGATACTAATAAAAGCCACGAACCCAATATAATAATGCATCTGAAATGCGGCGAAAATGATTTAAACCAAAATACCTTCAACGCCTCGACGACATATGAACCAGCGGTGGAAACCTTTCAATTTGAAAACAACAAATCCAACGATTTATGTTATAGTGTCATTGATTACGGAGTCAAAGAATGCGGCGGCAAAGATTATATCACCAAAAAGGATTACAATGAAATTCAACCAGAACAAAAAGAAAACCGAACAAATGAAAATGACGAAATGCGGCAGTTGTGGGGAAAACTGAAAGAACT
>CAILDT010000920.1 GCA_903833025.1 uncultured Bacteroidota bacterium
GGGCGATTTTAATTGGATACATTTATTGTATAGTTTTGGATTTATGATTGTTGTTTTATTTGTTGGGGTATTACTCTTTAATAGAATAGAAAAATCTTTTATGGATACAGTTTAATTTTTCAAAAATTGAGTCCCAAGAATCATTTTTACAACTATAATAATGATTCTTGGGCTCCAAATAATGGTTCCGGGACTCCAAATAATGATTCTAGGGCTCCAAATAATAGTTCAGGGGCTCCAAACAATGATTCTTGGACCCAAATAATGGTTTAGGGGCTCCAAATAATGATTCTTGGGACCCAAATAATAGTTCAGGGGCTCCAAATAAAGGTTCGGGGGCTCCAAAGAATGATTCTTGGGCTCCAAAGAATGGTTCAGGGGCTCCAAAGAATGAATGATGGGATTACCAGAACTAATATAAATACTTTAAAACAAGCACTTTAGCATAAAAAAATAATTAATCAAACTTAAAATTACACAACACAACTTCCCTTTTTGATTTATAGAGGAAGATTGATTTAAAAGAATGAAAACCGTAATAAAAATAGAAAATATCAGCAAAGAATATCGCTTAGGCGAAGTGGGTACAGGTACCATTTCACGCGATATTAATGGCTGGTGGGCAAAGGTGAGAGGAAAGGAAAATCCGAATTTGAAACTTAGTTTGGTGGATAAAGAAAGTTCTGCGGAAACGCATCATCAGGCGTTAACTAATGTTTCGTTTGATGTAAATGAAGGTGACGTGCTCGGGATTATTGGGAAAAATGGAGCAGGGAAATCTACTATTTTGAAAATATTATCGCGAGTAACTACACCTACATCTGGTCAATTTAAGGTGAGAGGACGAATTGCGAGTTTGTTGGAAGTAGGCACAGGCTTTCATCCTGAATTGACTGGACGTGAAAATATTTTTTTGAACGGAGCCATTTTAGGAATGAGGCGACACGAGATTACGAGTAAGTTTGATGAGATTGTGGATTTTTCAGGGGTCGAAAAATTTATTGATACTCCCGTAAAAAGATATTCATCCGGAATGTATGTACGGCTTGCGTTTGCGGTGGCGGCACATTTGGAACCCGAAATATTGGTGGTGGATGAGGTGCTTGCTGTGGGCGATGTGGCGTTTCAAAATAAATGTATGGGCAAAATGAGTGAGGTGAGCAAACAGGGGCGCACTATTTTGTTTGTATCGCACAATATGCAAGCGATGAGTCAGCTGTGTACACGCGGTTTACTGTTGCAACACGGTTTTGTTGCTTATGATGGAACAATTGGCGAATCGATAAAAAGATATTTGAGTACTTCGATAGATACTTCTGGTCCGAGTTATAATTTGCTCGAAAATAAAGACAGGAAAGGGACGGGGATTTTAAAATTCAGCAAACTCGAAATTTATAATAATGGCGAACTATCAAACAATTTTGTAATTGGTGAAGAAATGGAATTGCGATTAAGTGTAAAAGCATTTAAGCCGATGAAAAATATAAGTATTGCCATTCATATTTATAGGTACGATGAAATTGTTTTATCAAATATTGAAAATGTAGATTCTAATTTTTATATTGAAAATATTAATGGTGATTCGGTTTTTTCTATTCGATTTAAAAACTTGAATTTTTATCCTGAAAGTTACAAACTTGGTTTTTGGATTGCAAGTTCGGATAGTCAGGAAGTACACGACCATCTGCTACTGTGCTCCGAATTCAACATTATGGAAGGTTCGCCACTGGTACGCCGGAAATTAAAGAAAACAGGTGGCTCTATTTACATTACTCCCGAATGGCAACTTCTAAAATAAAAACACGATTGGCTACTGTGCTAATGCCGGTTTATAATGTAGAAAGCTACATAAACGAGGCGATTGATAGCATACTCACACAAACATATTCCAATTTTGATTTCCTGATTATTAATGATTGTTCAACTGATAAAAGTGAAGAAATAGTTTTTTCTTATAAGGATGAACGCATTAAATATTTAAAAAACGAAACCAACCTTGGCTTAGCAGGTACACTAAACAGAGGGATTGATAACATCGAAACAAAATATATTATCCGAATGGATTCCGACGATATTTCAGTTCCTCGCCGGATTGAAAAGTTAATAGACTTTATGGAAGCGAATGAGGAAATAGGAGTTTACAGTTCGGGCTTGGAACGATTTGGAAATGATAACGCCATTTGGAAACACCCTAATTTAAACGATGATATTAAAGCGCACCTGCTTTTTGGACCATCAATAAATCACGCACCTTGTATTTTGCGAAC
>CAILDT010000921.1 GCA_903833025.1 uncultured Bacteroidota bacterium
ACATTGTTAAAAGAAGAAAGGAAATTTTAAATTCGGAAAACGCAGTTAAGCGTATTAATTGGAACACCCCTATCAGGAGGAGCATTTGAAATGTTTAAGCAAACATTGCTTTTGTAAACAGACGATATTGATACGGTGCAATTAGAAATCAAAAATTTATTTAAACAAACTTTATTAAACGAAACCGTTTTAACAACATTCGCAAAACTATCACCAACAGTTTTTACTACAAAGCTTTTTTTATCACAACATTTTCTGTTGTTTTTAGTTTCGTGTTTGCATTTGCACTGCTTATTAAAATCGATTCCGAAAATAATATAGGAGGTGTCGCCTTTGCAATGGTGCAAAGTAACCTGCACACCAATAGCCGACAAGCTAATTAAAAATGCAAGAAATATAGAAACTGCTTTTTTCATTGGTACAAAGGTAGAAATAAATAATATTACTATACAAATAAATATACTGATATTTATAATTTCAGAAATTCCGCCAATTAATTTAATTATGATTCTTGTAAAAACAGGACATACCTGCTTCGAATATTTTTCAATAAAGAAAATAAAAAAAAGTCCTGCTACAATTTCTTGTAGCAGGACTTTTTTTTGATTAAAGAGTTACAAATTTTAATAACTCCTAATTCTTAATTACTCTTACTGTTTAGTCATCCGTTGTGTATAAACCACAGGTAGGCGCGAAGCTGAAGCGTTGAGTGAGCGGTTGAGCTTCGTGACTTTTGTATTTTATAAGTTGCACTTATTTTTATTTTATTATTTAAGCATAACCTGTCCCGATTTTTCAGCGGGAGCTTAAAAGAATAACAAATCACGAAGCCCTAACACACTTGCTTTGCGTCAACTTCGCGCTTACGGGGGCTCCCGTTCAGCGTAGCGTCCCGCTACGTTTTATTTCTCAAGTCCTCTGGACTTATTATTAAGTTTGGCAAGATGCCAAGTTGAACAGGACATAGCGGGACGCTACGCCCAACTGGGGGTAACAATACTCTAATTTAATTTTTTAATGTTCTTTGTTTTTTTCTCTAAATCTTGAATTTTAATTTTCAAAATATCGGCTCTTGTTGTCAATTGTTTAAATCCTGTAACAAAATATTCTCCTTTGCCAACTAAATTTGTTTTTTTTAGAACTTCAGTTATTTGTTTTATATCATTTTTTTTCTTGCCGAGGTCAGTTTTTAATTGATCGTAATCAGTAAAATATTTCATTACTTCGTTTTCCAAAGCTTCATTATCTTCTAAGTATGTATTCATTTCGGTTTTTAGCAAGAAATAAACATCTTCGAAATTTTTAAGTTCTGCAACCACTTTGTCAAATTCCGCTGAATTAAAATAACTGATTATATAGGCAGGTATATTTTTAAAAGATTTTTGCTCTATCAAACAATGGACATATTTTGTAAAATTATCAATTAGCTCACTAGTTTCTAATATAAATGGTTTACAATTCTTACAAAAAAGGCGCAATTCTATAATTGCTGCAAGCATTATGGGTGCATATTGCTCCTCATTTTTATCAAATTCGATATATTCCTCTATAGTCATTATTTTATTTTTATTCCTCAAAAGTACTTCTAATTAACAAGCACTTTCAATAAAAGATTTATTTAGTTGGTTTTGGGGTGGTACGCAAGTGCGGCACTATTTTAATAATTGGCATAAAAGAAAACACTATTGAATTATAATAAGGTAGTGCAACACTACCAACTAATACGCACGAGTGGAACACTCTCGCGCGGGCGGGGGGGATTAAAAGCTCGTCTCTTTCGCCCCGCGACAAATGTAATTAAAAGATTGATACTTTATATTCGCAGGCCGCCCCCCATTTTTTTTTATTTCATAAATCTTATGTTATGAGCAGTGCTTTTCTTTCGTGTCAATGGCTTTAAGTGTTATTGTATAATTATTTTGTTGTTCGTTAAGTTCTTCTTTTCGTCTGTTGTCTGCACGAAATAAATACCCGCTTTCATTTCTCCCTTTACTATTGTAAGTTGTCTGCCTGTAAAGTTCAAAGTTTTAACTACCTTTCCAAGTAGGTCGGTTATTTTTATTGTTGTATTTCTTTGCTCACTTTCAAAATAAATGGTCGTTTGCAAAGTGAAAGGGTTGGGATAAATAGTTAAACTACTATTATTATTAATATTTCCAACGTGAACAGAAGCATTTATATCATCATTGGGATTAATCAGATTTGATGCTTTGTAATAAACTAATATTGCACTTTCGTTTGAGGGGGTAGCATTTCCCCAAGGTGTTACGTTACTAACAGGAATATTATTTCCTAATGCATTGCCTAATGTATCTGCTTTTTGTCTTCCTACTGCTATTACTCCCTGACTTGTTTTATAAACTCCAAACATTTCGGTGTTATCACCTCCTGCCTGTGTTATAGTGTCCCATTGCCCTACTATGAGTGAACTGTAGAGTGGAACGTGAAAATCATTTTCATATACTCTTACAAAACTATTCCAGCAACTATGTCCTGTATAATAAGGATTCACCATTTTCTGATAAGCATTTGCTGTTGTTATTGTTCTCCTACCAACTGCCAACACACAAACGTTTCCTGAACTTGTAACCTTCATATTATTTCTTGCCATTTTGGTTGTATTCACATTTGGCCAGCCTGTATTGGGGTCAGGCCAACCATCCAGATTAGGGTCAGCGTGTGGCGTTCCAAGTGAACCTGTTCCCTCGGCAAGTTCAGCCATATAGGTAGAGTTGGTAAGAACTCCATCGTTTAATTGTAATTTCCCAAACCACGAAATATGTATGTTTCCGCTACTTCCTGTAAATTGATTTTGAAAACCGTAAGCAGATAGATTATTATTTACAGTATTTCCTTCCCAAAAATTCTCTGTATTATTTCCGTGGCATCGTGCACCAACAACTAATTTGTCGGAAGAATAATCTACTGCCAAAGCATCCACATATTGGTCGGGAGAAGAATTAACTGTATCACCCGCAGGGGTAATTTCGTGATACAAACGGCTCCACCAGTTAAGCATACCGCTGCTGTCCATTGCTATTACAGCAGGTTCGTAATCAGGAAGCCCACCGGGTAATACGCTTTTAAAATTCATTCCTATATATAAGTTTCCATTTCTTCTGTCAATACAAACGTTTGAACCTCCGAGTACAGGAGTTCCTGATTCGGAATAGCCAGTGTAGCCAGGGCTTATGTGAGTCGGGGCATTAGGGTCGCAAGGACCGTTGTACAAAATATCAACTGGCCACTTTCCTTGTTTCAAACCTCCATTACCATCAGGATTTACTGATTGATAATCCGCCAATGTCCACGAGCGTAAATCACAACGTCCCCAAGTTTTTAAAACAATGCCACTATATGCAATTGAATCAATACCTCCTGAATAAGAAGAAGCAGGAGTACCGTGCCATTCGCTGCCTGTTACTTTCCAATGTGTTCGCCAGTTATTTATTACTCTTCGGTTTCCATTATTGTCTAAACTATACATTGCGCTCCAGTTATAAGCATAGGGTTCGCCAATTATGTAATATACTTCACCTGCTGCGTTTACATCCCAAGGTTGGTAATCCTGTAATGGTGTTGTAGCCCAGCAATTCCTTGACCATACCAATGCTGTTGGAGTTCCTGAAACAAAATTATTATTGAGCTTTGCAAGAAAGTATCCACCATCGTTTGCATAACTGTCAGAGGTTTTTCCGCTGATGAATAAATCACCTGTGGGAGCGTAGGGTTGAGAAGTTGTTTTCATAAAGCGAATATCTTCTACTGCTCCTTGTGGAAACTTTACCACTTCAAGTATTGTTTGCAAATCGGATGAAAGATGAAGAATAAAACCAACTTTATTTGTCCCCAAAGCATTATGTATTCCGCTTGTATTGCCAAGTGTGGTTTGTGTTATTCCGCCACT
>CAILDT010000922.1 GCA_903833025.1 uncultured Bacteroidota bacterium
CCTGGAAATCTTTTTTCTTGAATTCTCAGTCCGTTGTACAGCCCAAAATACAGATTTTTGTTTTTTTCTGTTCTACTTAACATGACGTAATTTTTGAATACCTGAAGGTGACCCCCTCTCATTATTCGTCTAAAGCGAGTGAATATTTGATGAGAATATTCCATTGTACCGCTGTGCTTTCCTTCTGTCGTCCCTCGAGTTATGTTGTTCTTGTTTTCGCTAAAAACGAAATAGATAAGAAAATGAGCAATTTGACACCAAGTGTAAGACTGGACATTTTTAATTACTGTGTTTTTAATAATTGCCTGTTGGCTTCTATCATGTTGAGTAGCGGTGTCGTCAATGTCCAGGTGTTATTTTCATCAAAACAAAATTGACTTAGATGAATTTTCTTTCGATCAAAATCATCAGTCGTTGATGGATATGTGAATGTACAACATCCTTTTGCAGAATAAGTACAGTTGCTTGAGTATTTTTGAGTATTTACGGGATCAATCCACATGACAACAATTGTACGATCCAATATTTGCAAGTCCAGTATGCTTCCGGGCAAAAGAATTGATCCGGTTCCTTCGTTTGTAACGTAATTGAAAATATTTACGATTTCATGCATGTGCTAAAAAAAATATTTTTATTTTAATCACGCAGCTACGAAATGTTTTATAAAAAAAGTATGATGAAAGTGACTTACCCCAGGTTTGGCACACAAGGTAACAAAAAATAATAGATCCCGTATAGATGGAACAGCAAAGAAACAAGCTGAAACAAAAATAAAAATCAAAATTTTATTGTTAATATAATATTTTACAACAAATGGATAATTTTAAATAAATAATTACCTGTATATTTAATATCGTAGGCCATATTTGCATTCACTCCGTTTCGACCGCCAATGTAGGGAATGACAAACTTGCAGTGACCGCATTTATTTAAAATGTTGATCGATTCTACCGTCAATTTGACTGTTCCACCCAGTTTAATTTTTTTTAGAGGCTGTTCCAACGAGCACGGCCACAAAAAAGAACTTTCGTTTGTCCACAGGGAATCTGTAATTTTTACAATACGATTTACGAATATAAAAAATAATATACCTAAATATCAATTATGTAATTATAGATTATATCTCACTTGATAATAGTTGTGGACAGACAGCCCAAGGAACAGATCTTCCAAGATTTTTTATCTCCCTAAATCTGTATCGCCCTCTGGCATCTTCTAGCACAAACAAATCAGCCCTGTAATAAGGTTTGCTGTTCATCCAAATAGGTTTTATTGTGGACGCTTCTCCTTTGACAATTAAAAGTAATTTTCCTCCTTTTGGACTCCACTGACAGGTCTCAAAATGTTGATCTTCTTTGTCTGACTGATAATGATATAAAATCAATCCTTGTTGTCGGCGTCTTTTTCCCGGTAACAGAACGATCCACAATTTTGAGTTGAATTTTAAAGCGACAATAGGGTGACAGGGATTATAGCGACACTGAAATAATCTGTGCATGCTAAAAGTTTCTCCAAAATTGACCAAGTCCACTTTGTACGATAGCAATTTTTCTTTGGTCCAAAATCTAAAAAAAAACTATCAAGGTTAGCTAAAAATTTAATGTAAATAATAAAGAAAAAAACAAACTATTAATGATTATAAAATACCTATTTTCTTTTAATAATAGTTGACCAATTTTCTCGCTTGTAGTTTTTCTTTGGTTTTGAAGTTGGGCCTTTATCCATAACATTAATTTGTCTCGATCGTCCACGTGTAATGTTTTACCTACAAAATTAATGCTCTTTAATATTTAATCAAACGATTAATATAAAGATTTGTTACATTTGCATTCATTAATATTTTTACCTGATGAATAGGACCAATTCAGATAATCATTGTCGTTCAATTTACTGTTGACAAGGCAAATTTGTTTTACCAGGGTACCGGCCAACAGGGGCAACTGGGGATAAGAGGGACCAGCCATTATCAAAACTAGGGCTAATTGAAACCAACCGAGATAAGACAAGATTTTCAAAACGGGCACTTCCATTCCAAAACTCAATAGTTGTTTTATGTAGTTTGTTCCCGTCACGATTTGTTTTAGTCTGTATCGCACTTTTAAATCGTCACCGTAAAAGTGATTGGGATGTAATTGAAGTACTTTAGCAAGGAATCTCTCTTTTCTGTGTATTCTGAGATGCTCAACCGATTGAGGAACCGAGGAGCAATTTTCATCCAAAACGTTATATTTTTGGATGTTCATTTTCTCTGCGAGCTAAACTCAAACTAAGCCTTCCCCGATAAGTAAATAGTATTTTTTCTTTTACACACACCCATTTTTTCACATGCGC